>NZ_BAAHBI010000023.1:0-250544 GCF_054776755.1 Spirosoma litoris
TAATTTTAGTCGTATAATCCATCTGGCTAATATACGACATGAAGATTCTGATTTAGTATAAGTAATTTTTGACTTGTGGTTGATTATAGTCGACTTCGGTTGAAACAATAATGTCATATTCACTTGTCAAGGCTTTTATACCTCGCAGTGCTTCTTCATTAATAGGATAGTCAGATTTTATTAACACTAGTTTAGTGGAGCTGCTAAGCTCGAAGAGACTTTGGTTGGATTGTCGCTGTTTTCGATTTTACTTTTTTGTGAGTTGCCTTACTCTTGTAATCACGAATAAATGCACTGATTTCCTGACGAGCTTTATCTGTTAATGGCTCACTTTCAATTACAAAATCAATACCTTTTGGCTCTTTTATATGTCCCATGACGGTTATGATTTAAAATACTTATCGACTAGGATTTGTGCTGATTGAGTTGGAATAATCATTCTGTGACCGCCCAACGTATAAGCCCCCAACGTTTTTTCGTAATGCTCTATTAGCTTCGTCTTAGCGGTGAAAGCCACAAACCCATCAAATCCTTGCTGAAATGAAACTTTACAGGCATGAGCCACTAAATTTCCGGCAACGCCTTCGTAAAGCTTAGTTTGACCGATATTAAACGGCGCGTTCTCAAGTAAGTGCATATACACATAATCAGGCTCCAATGTCAAACTCAACAGACCTTGAATTATACCTGGATTGTTGATGATTGTCAATTTGAAAACTTCTTTTGTATTGTCGTTAAGTTCTGATCTCCAGTTAAAATTCCACCCGCTCTTTTTAGTTACATTCTTTAAGTCAGACTTGGTCAAACGCAAAATTTCGGTAGTAAAGCTATCCCCTGATATTGTGTTTTGAATTGAGTTTGTCAGCTTGTCTACGACAAATTCGAGATGTATTGGCTTATTTATTTTCACGAAGCTAATTTACGTAAAATCTCTGTCTTGATCCAGCTCCACAGGCTACTCACTCCGCAAACTCCTCACCGGATTCATTAGCGCGGCTTTTACACTCTGGAAACTCACCGTCAGCAGGGCAATAATCACCGCTACAAAACCGGCTAGGGCGAACATCCACCACGCGATATCAATTTTGTAGGCGAAGTCGGCGAGCCATTGGTTCATGGCGTACCAGGCGAGGGGAGCAGCAATGATGATGGCGATCAGGACCAGTTTCAGGACATCTTTCGAGAGGAGCGTTACGATACTGAGAACGCTGGCGCCGAGCACTTTGCGCACACCAATTTCTTTGGTGCGTTGTTCGGCGGAGAAGGTCGCTAAACCGAATAAGCCCAGGCAGGAAACCAGTATGGTAAGCAATGAAAACCCGTTGAATAAGGTAATCATAAGTTTGTCTTTTTGGTATTGGGCATCAAAGGCCACGTCCAGAAACGTGTATTCGAAGGGGAAGTTTGGGTAGTGCTTTTGCCAGGCCGCTTGTACCAGTGGTAACTGTTCCGGCTTCATTTTCAGCGTCAGGTTAGCGGGTGGCGACGTATTGAACACTAGGATGACGGGTTCTATGGCTGTATGCAGAGACTGATAGTTGAAATTCCGGATCACACCAACGACCTTGCCCTTGTGCATAAACCCTTCCATCGGCTGGCCAATGGCCTGTTTCCAGCCAGCCTGTTTCACAAAGGCTTCGTTCACCAGAAATGCCCCATTCTTATCGGCTTCCGAACCCGCCGATAGGTTCCGGCCGCTCGCCAGTTTCATGTTCATCAACGGCAAAAAGCGCTCATCGATGGAGAGATAGTTGCCCATGACTTCCCGTTTTTTGCCCGCCGATTGAAAAATGGTCGTTGCCTTGGTCAGTAGAGCATCGGGCATGATTCCCGATCCAAGCGATACATCCCTAATTTCTGTGCGGTGCCGCAGCTCGCTGGCGAGGGCATACCCGTAGGTTCTGGCCAGCGAATCGTCGGGAAGATGAACGGTTAATACCTGCTCTTTGGTGAAACCCAGATCGCGGTGCTGCATGTAATTCATCTGCCTATGCGCCACCAGCACACCGACAATCATACCCACCGCCAACACAAACTGGAATACCGTTATTGTCTGCCGAAGCCCGAATCCTCTCCCCAAACCTCCTGATTGTTTTCGTAATACAGTGGCCGTGTTAAAGCCAGACAAGACAAAAGCCGGATAGAGTCCACCCAGCAAGGCGGTACTCAGTAACGCAATACCCGCGATCAGGAAACCGTCGCGCCAGGATACATTGAGCTGAAGTTGTAATAAGTCGTTGAAAAAAGGAATGGTGATGGCCAGCAGGATGATGGCCAGAACGACCGCCAGTACACTCAACAGAAATGACTCAAACAAAAACTGGCCGACCAACTGCTGTCGTAACGCTCCACTGGCTTTTCGGATACCCACTTCTTTGGCTCGCCCGGTGGCTCTGGCCGTCAACAGATTGATGTAGTTGAGCAAGGCGATGACCAGCACAAAGCCAGCCAGAAAGAGGAAGAGATAGCCGTATTGTTTATTGCCTTTTGGCATGTCGCCCAGTTTCCCCTGACTAAAATGTACGTCTTTCAGAAACTCGGTCTGGAATACAACAGAATAGCCCGTTGCGCCTACTTTCTTCAACTCCGGCTGGATATGGGTTTTACTAATCAAGGCCAGTTTGTTCTCGAAGGCGTTCAGATTGGGGGCTTGTCGGAACAGAACGAATGTATAAACCGGAAAGTCATCGACTAGCCAGTCGGTGTATTTCGTATAATCCTTGGCCAATAACGCGCTGATTTTCATATCGGCGTTTGAGGGCAAATCGGCCATGACGCCCGTAATTCGATAGAGCTGTTTGTTGCAAAGGAACGTCTCGCCCAGCACACGGGTACGTCTGGCGTATTTTCGGGCAAAACTTTCCGTAACAACCGCTGTGTTGGGTTCGGTCAATGCCCGTGCCGCGTTCCCTTCGATGAAGGGATAAGTAAAGATCGAGAAAACGTCCTGATCGGCATAGTACACATTGGGTTCATTTCGCAAATCGGTGCCATACCGAATGGGGGCTGACACCGGTTCGAACCGGGCGGCCGCTTCGACCTCCGGATAATCCCGTTTCAAGGTACTGGCCAGCAAGATGGGGCTGGGGGCTATCGACATCGGCACGTCGGGCGTTTTCAGGTACGACGTTACCCGAACGATGCGGTCGGCATTTGCATGAAAACGATCGTAGGTGAATTCATGCTTCACGTACAGAATCATGAGCAGGCAAGCCGTCAGGCCAATGGCCAACCCGCCAGCGTTTAGGCTAGTGTAGAGTTTGTTATTCCAAAGGTTACGGCGGGCGATTTTGAGGTAGTTGGTTAGCATGGGGCAGGGAGCACGGGGCAGGGTAAATGAAATGCGGTCTATTGGCGCTGCCAGATTTGTTCTGACAGCCCATCAATAGAATGCTCCAAAGTACTGAAGGGTTGTTTTTCAGGTTGTTAAAAAACGTTAAGCTTATGCCAGAAGCTGGCGCGGGTAAATTGACTTGAAGAAATTAATCGCTGAAAAGACCATCTATCAGCCCACCGCTTTAGCTGTGGGTTGCCCGTAAAGAAATCGAATGACCTCAACCGTTTCAACGGTTTATTGGGAATCCAAACCGTTGAAACGGTTCATGAATAGCGTATTTTTCACAGCCCCACAGCTAAAGCAGTGGGCTGATAGGGGTTACATAGTCAATTCGACACTTATTTAATTCAACTCAATATACTCGTGCCCGCCCGCGCTTATCATTTCGTGATCACCAATTCATCTTTAACCTTTCCGTCCTTATCATAAACCGTATACGTCAGCTTTTTCCCCTGAATGTCCATTAGTTGATAGAAAGGGCCGTTTTTGTAACGGAGGGCTGCATAGGGTTCGTCGGGCCAGATTTCGTGTTCGCTGGGAATGCCGATGGAGATGGTATAAATCGTTCCCTGTGCGGGGCTGGCAACGTCTTTGCCGTTATAGGTGGGTTTGGAGCGCATGTAATAATGCACGTGGCCGCTCATGACCATGTCTACGTGATATTGATCGATGAGTGGACCCCAGGCTTTCCGAATATCGGCGTAATCTTCTTCAAACGTGTAGGGTGGAAAATGGAGAAACATAAACTTCCAATCGGCTTTTGATTGGGCGAGTTGCTGCTTGATCCACGCAGTTTGTGCCTCGATGGGAGCCGTCGCGTCGATCATTAAGAACAACGCATTTTTGTAAGTAAACGCATAAGTCTGCTCATCAGGCACTTCGGGATGTTTCGGGCCATTGTGCGGCAAACTGAACATCTGTTGGTACATCCACGCGCCCAGCCCATCCTGACTGTCGTGATTACCGGGAATGGGCAACAGCGGTTTAGATTGGAAAACATTTCCCGAATACTGCCACAATTCATCCCACTCATCCCGATGCAAACCCGTGCTGACCAAATCGCCCGCTATTGAGTAAAACGAAATGTTGGGATGACGGATAAGCGTTTGCTGAGCCATATCGCCAAAAACAGGCGACTTGTGCGTATCCCCAAACCAGATAAACGAAAAGCCCTCATTCGTAGTGGATTGCGTCTGGAAAGAAGCCACCGCCGACCAGAGCCCATTCGCCGAACCAACCTGATATTCGTACGTTTTACCCGGTTGTAAGCCGGTTAACTGTGTTGTAAACCGATGTACGTATCGATCATTCTGCAACAGCCGATCTTCCATTATAAAGCGACTTGCCGCTTTGGTCAGGGTGTCCCGGCTTCCCTTGAGCCAGTATTTGGTAACGCCACTCGGTACCGACGCGGCTACCCGCCATTGAATGTCCTGGGTCGTGGTGGGGGAGCCGCTCCAGCTAAGTAGGATATGATCGGGCCGGGTGCTGGACGGGAATTTGGTTTGTCGGAAAGCACCTACTAAATGAGCCTCGCGGGCTCTTCCCCGAATTGTTTGAAACAACGTCTGACCACGTAATGATTCAGGTACTTCGTTCAGCGTTAAATCGCTCCAGTCGTGGTAGGTAAAGGCTCCTTTCTGAAACGTAGTAAACGTTTGTTGAGCCGGAAAAATGGGGGTGATACGCAATGAATCATTTGGGCGTAATGCTTTCGCGCTAATGAAATACACCGGCCGATGTTTATCGAATCCATTGATACCCAGAGAAACCACGCCTGCATCAAAGGTCTTTTGCCAGACTTCGTAGGTATATTCTTCGTTCTTGACGATCAGCTCCGTTTTCCGAAAGCCACTGTCTTCCAGCCAGAACGGGAGAACTTTCTGCGCCTTATCGCGCATGAGCGAAACAACAACCGGGACATTGGTCTTAAAAGTCCAATACTGAGTAGCTAACACCTTTTTTTCCTGCGGAGTCAGAAAGGAAAGCACGAAATTCTGCTGAATCGTGTCGAGTTGCTGAGGCTGGTAGGTTTTATACAAACGAGTGACAACACCATCCATCACATCCTTCACACTGGTCTTGGGTTGGGGTGTATCACGAGCCGTAAAAGCTGACAATAAAAGTAAGAATGGGAAAAGGAGCGATCCGGGAAGTTTCATGGAGCCAGCTAGTTGGGAAGACATTATCTCCCAATAGTACGTCTGGCTTCACTGCAAAGGCTATTTGTGGACTGTTAATTTTTTGTGAGCGATGTAACTATATCCCGTAGGGATCGAACAGCATAGCGTCGGTAGATAACGTGATTTGAGATTTTGGTAATCGTGCCGTCAGGTACGAAACTGATTACGTACCTGACGGCACGAAGGCGGTTGGGAATGGTCTCGAAGCTACCAACGCTACGCTGTTAAGCCGCGGTGGCGGACCATCCCTAACGGGGCAAGAAAGGGCTCGTTTAGTTGGGCGGCCTGGTTAAACCCTGCACCGCGCTCCCTGCTCCACGCTATTCACTCCGCAAACTCTTCACCGGATTCATCAGCGCGGCTTTGATGCTTTGGAAACTGACGGTCAATAAGGCAATACCCACAGCCAGCAAACCCGCCAGAGCGAATACCCACCACTCGATATCGATTTTGTAGGCGAAATCGGAAAGCCATTTGGTCATGGCCCACCAGGCGAGGGGAGAAGCTAATACAATGGCGACAATCACCAGTTTCAGGAAGTCTTTGGAGAGTAGCGCCACGATGCTGGCAACACTCGCCCCCAACACTTTACGTACCCCGATTTCCTTAGTCCGTTGTTCGGCGCTGAAGGTGGCCAGCCCAAATAAACCCAGACAGGCAATGAAAATAGCGAGGGCTGAAAAAATACTGAACAGAAGGCCATATTGCTTATCCGACTGGTATTGATGCCCGTAAAATTCGTCCAGAAAGAAGTAATCCAGCGACGATTCTGGAAACAGCGACCCCCAGATCGTTTCCACCTGACTCAGCAACTGTTGCGGATTGTCGGTTCGGAATTTGATTGAGTAATAATCTGTTGGAATCCAGCTGAACGCTGGGTCCATAAACAGGATGATGGGCGTAAACGGTTGATGGAGCGATTGTTGGTGGTAATCTTTCACTACACCAATGATTTCGCTGGCTTGCTTTGGTGTTGTTTCCAGCGCTATTTTTTGCCCGATAGCCTGTTCGTTCGACGTAAATCCGAATAGCTTAACGGCTGACTCGTTGAGCACTAGAGCCGTTGAATCGGCGGGGCGGGTTTTGTCGAAGCCGCGTCCGGCCAGTAAGCGCAATCCATAGGTCGGCATGAAGTCGAAATCGACCTTTAGCATTTCGACGAGTTTATTATCGGCGGCACTGGCTTCGAACCGACGATTGGCCAAAAACTGCCCTACTTCCTTGCCCGGAACAGAACCCGACCCTGTCACCTTCGATACACCGGCCAGTGCATTGATGCGTTTCTTGAGGAGTTCAATTTTACCCGCATAATCAGGCGTATTGACGGGCGATTTGAGAACGACCGTTTGATCGGTCAGCACACCGGGACGCTGGTTCATCATGTAGGCCGTTTGCCGATAAACAACCAGCGTACTCACCAGCAAAATGACCGAGATGGCAAACTGCACCACAACCAGCGATTGTCGAAACGACCGTTCTCTGCCCGAAAAGCGGAAACGTCCTTTCAGTACCGAAGCGGGGGAAGCCCGGAGCAATACCGTTGCCGGATAAAGGCCTGTCAACACAATGCCCACTAGCCACAACGCCAGAAACCCGAAAATGACCAACGGATCGGCCCACACGCTTTGTGCCGAATGCAGGTGCAACGAGTCGGGAAGTAGTTGTGCAGCAACAAGTACCATCGGTATGGCCAGAACGAGCGCAATGGTGTGTACTAGCAGGGATTCAATCACAAACTGGAACAGTAGCATCCGTCGCGTAGAGCCAATCATCCGTCGAACGCCCGCTTCTTTAGCCCGGTGCATCATCCGAGCCGTAGTTAGATTGCTGTAATTCACCCAGCTAATCAGCAGAATGACGAGGGCGATAACGGATAAAAACGTAACGGCAGTTCGGTTGCCTTTTACTTCAATTTCGTTCGGTGTAGCTGCATTAAGGTGCAGGTCCTGAAGCGGCACCAGTTGGATGCCCCACGTAACATCCCGCATGGTTGGCTCGGTTTTATAGTGCTCTGCCAATGCCGGAAATTTAGCTTCGACCTTACCGGGATCAGTATGCGGTTTGAGTTGCACGAACGTGTAGCTGGCATGCTGATACCAGAAGTGCCAGGCGCGGGGCGGGGCGGTTCGGCCAGAAATCAGCATGTCGAACTGCATGGTCGAGTTGACGGGCAGGTCCGCAAAAACGCCCGTAACCTGACAAGTCAGTTGCTGCGATCGGGTACTGATTTCGAGAGTTTTGCCCAGTGGGTTCTGGTTGCCAAAATACTTGTGTGCCGCCGACTCCGACAGTACGACGGAATTAGGTTCATTCAGGAAGGTTCGCCGGTCACCGCGCACCACCGGATAATCGAAAAAGGTAAAGAAGTTCGAGTCGGCCAGGCAAACGTGGGGCTCACGAAACTTCTGATTCTCGTACCGGACAACCCGCTCCGAGTTTCGCCAGATGATGCGTGTAAAGCTTTCTACCTCTGGGAAGTTGGCTTTCATGGCTGGCGCAAAGCCGTTCGTACTGGTTGCCCAATGCTCTGATTTGTGCCCGCCCCCATAAAACAGGCTTTCGACCCGATAAATGGATTTATCATCCGCCTTTTCACGATCAACGGCGACCTGATCATAACTCTGCTCAAACTGAACATACTGAATCAGTAATCCACACGTGGCCAGACCGAGTGCCAAACCCGTAATATTAAGCAGGCTGTATAACTGCTGTTGACGAATGGATCGCCAGGCAATTTTGAAATAGTTTTTGAGCATAGGGCAGTAGGGTGTAGAGACGCAATCCCTTGCGTCTCCTTAATCGGATGGTTTTTCGGCTACTTGTCCGGCTGACTAAAATTGCAGACGCATAAGAAGAAGACGCAAAGGATTGCGTCTCTACTCACTTCGTAAACTCTTGACCGGATTCATCAGCGCGGCTTTGATACTCTGGAAACTCACCGTCAACAGAGCAATGCCTACGGCCAATAAACCCGCCAGGGCGAACATCCACCATTCAATGTCGATTTTGTAGGCGAAATCGTTTAACCATCGACTCATGGCATACCAGGCAATAGGCGAGGCTATGATAATGGAAATGAAGACCAGCTTCAAAAAATCTTTGGAGAGTAAGCCAATAATGCTGGTGACCGATGCGCCCAGCACTTTCCGAACCCCGATTTCTTTGGTTCGTTGCTCAGCCATGAATGCTGCCAGTCCGAACAGACCCAGACAGGCGATTAAGATGGCGAGTGCGGCAAAGGTTAGCGCGATTGTGCCGATGCGTTGTTCGGCCCGGTACATTTCGTCGAAGCTGTCGTCCATGAACTGGTAGCTAAAGGGTTGACCAGGGGCGATTTGCTTCCATTTTGCTTCAATCTGTTTTACGACTGCGGGTAAATCTGTGCTACTGATCCGGAACGAAGCGGCCCCTGAATTGGAGTCCAGCACCAGAGACAACGCGCTGATGTTGCGCCGGAGCGACTCAAAGTGGAAATTTTTAACAACACCAAGGATGGTATAGGTCTTTCGGGTTCTAGCCTGATTATCTGTAAACCGCCAGACGCGCTTACCAACCGGATCTTTGAAACCTAATACCTTCACCGCGGCTTCATTTAGAATTATACCCGACGAGTCAGAGCCGAACGCTCGTGAAAAATCACGGCCCTTCACCAGTTGCATCCCTAATGTCTTTACATAATCGTAATCAACACCCCAGTTCTGCATATTGATACCGTTGTTCAGATTTGACTCACCTTCGGCAAAGAACGAATTATCGCTCCGGCTAGAGGGTATCGGCAAAAAACCTGATATACTACCGCTTACGACGCCTGGAAGCCGTAGCACCTCCTGCTTAAAGGTTTCTGCCTGCTTCCCAATCGAATAGACACCGTAGACGCTTAGAACCTGGTTTCGGTTGAAGCCTACGTTCTTGGTTTGGATGTAGGTGATTTGTCGATACACAATAATTGTCCCCACAATCAATACGACCGACATCATGAACTGAAAGACGACCAACCCGCTCCGTAAGCCAGCACTTCTGAAACTGACGTTTATCTTGCCTTTAAGTACCGTAATGGGCTGAAAAGTGGATAGGAAAAAGGCAGGATAACTACCCGCCAGTAAGCCAACGATGATGGGCAGGCTGATAAGCAATGGCAGATAATACGGCGATATGAGTTGCTGAATGCTCATCTCTTTTCCGGCAATAGTATTGAAGCCCGGCAATGCGATAGCTACGATGCTGATTGCCACGACCATGGCCAGAACTGTAGTTAACACCGATTCGGTCATAAATTGACCAACCAGTTGTTGACGTTCCGAGCCCAGCACCTTTCTAACCCCGACTTCCTTCGCTCGATTTGCTGAGCGGGCCGTAGCCAGATTCATGAAGTTAATGCAGGCAATGAGCAGAATAAACAGAGCAACCGCCGAGAAAATATAGACGTATTGAATATCGCCATTCGGGGAAAGTTCGTATTGCTGTTTAGAATACAGGTGGATGTCGGTAAGCGGAATGAGCCAGTATCCTATCTCGTTGCCAGCCTTCCGAAACTGCTCCATGGTTGTACCCACCGTTTGCAGCGCTTGCGGGCCAATATACTTTTCAATAATGGTGTCGAAGTTTTTGGCAAAAACAGCCGGATTGGTATCTGGTTTAAGTAAAATGTAGGCATAATGGTTATTGCTAAGCCACTGTCCCCATTCATAGTCATCGTTGAGCATGGTCAGGAAGAAATCGCTGCGGAAATGCGAGTTCTGGGGCATATCGCGCATTACCCCCGATACCTTAAAGGTTTTATTGTTGTCGAAAACCATCGCCTGGCCCAGCGGATTCTGATTGCCAAAGTGCCGTTTCGCAGCCGACTCGCTAATAACCACCGTATTGGGTTCGGCGAGTGCCCGTTTGGGATCACCGGATACAAGGGGCAGCGTGAACACATCGAATAGGGTCGAATCGGCGAATGTGATATCGTCTTCCCGAATGCTCGTTGGCTCACCCGTTCGTTTCACCGACCACGTTCCACGCCGGTGCAACCGCACAAACTGCTCCACTTGCGGATAGTCTTTTTTGAGTGTTGGGCCTATGGGATCAGGGGCGAGGGCAAAGTTCATATCATTACCCCCGAACTTAAGGTGAGTTTGAATGCGGTAGATGCGGTCGGCTTTTTCGTTGTAACGATCAAAGCTCAGCTCATCCAGCACATAAAGCATAATGAGCATGCAACAGGCCAACCCAACGGCCAATCCGAAGATATTGATAAACGTAAAACCCTGTTGTTTACGAAGTGTTCGCCAGGCGATTTTGAGATAATTGAGGAGCATAAAAGGCTGGGTTTTGGCGTAGGACGAACGTGCAAGAAACACATAAAACCGTACTGCGTATGAGCCATCGAGTCGGCATTTGGGAATTATCAACGCATACTTTATTACCCCAAATGTTGTACCGAAAAGATAAGTAGCTTATTAATAATGTGTTAGCTTAAAAGTTTAATTCGGAAATGTCCGAATCTGGACAGCTGGCGGACAGCCACGGACAAAACAGAGGGATAGTGGCCGCTGCTTGCCCACGAGCAGTTGGGCGCTTTTTGCCCCCTGAAATCTCCTCACCCCCGGCCCCTCTCCCAAAACGGGAGAGGGGAGCAAAACCTCTACAAGGACAGCCTGTTTACCAAGGGCAGGTTGCTGGGTCGGGAAAGTACTCTTCGCTGAAAAATTTACCTGTAGGCCCGTCCTGACCAATCAGTGCATACTTAGCAATACGTTCTCCTGCCTGTTCCACGGTGCTTGTACCTTGATGACCCGTAAAATCAGTTTGGGTATAGCCAGGGCATACCGCATTGACTTTGAATGAGGTTTCGCGGAGTTCGTAAGCAAGATTGATCGTGTACATATTCAGGGCTGCTTTCGACGCCTGGTAGACAACATACCTGTTGGGATAGTCACTATTGCCAAGGTCGGCGGCTAGCTGTAGCGAAGCCATTGCGGTGCTTACATTCACAATACGGGGCTCTGGCGATTGATTTAGTAAATCAAAGAATGCCTGGGTAACCCGAATTACACCTAATAAATTGGTATCGAACACTACCTTAAATTGATCAATGGTTGATCCAAGTGCCGATTGGGCCAGCTCGCCCGAAATACCTGCGTTATTGATCAGAACATCCAGGACTGATGTTTTGGTACCAATCACTTCGCGGGCAGATTTGACCGATTGATCATCGGTGACATCTAGTTGAACGGCTTCAATGTTGCTAATTCCCAGAGTGTTGAGTTCTTTTTCTACGGCTATACCTCGATCCAAGGATCGGCTGCCGAGGTAAACGTAGAACCCATTCCGGGCGAGTTGTTTGGCTACGTCGAGGCCAATGCCCCGCGTCGCTCCTGTTACTAATGCTACCTTCATGTTCATCAACTGTCTTTTAAGTGAGTGGGCAAAAGTAGCCAGTTGAAAAACGGCTGAAATGTAAAAATCACTTCAATTTGAGGACAAATCGCGCAAGTCTGTCACAAATTCAGTAACGCTCTTGCCCGTCCTCTTTTTGAATAGCCGTGAAAAATAACTCGGGTCATTAAAGCCCAACGCATAAGCCAGTTCCTTCACTGAAACGGTAGTATATTGAAGTTGACGTTGAGCTTCCTGTATCAGTCGATTGGTAATCCATTCTTTAGGCGAAACGCCGGAATATTCCTTCACCACAGCGTAAAGGCTACTCGTGGTCATTCCCAGTTTTTTGGCGATAAAGTCTACCGTTTGCTGCTCCGTCAGTTCCGTTTCGACGGCAAGCTTAAATTCGATATACTTCTCAACCTTCGGATTGACCCAGGCCTCATAATGCCCTTTCTCGAAGTAGGCACTGTTAAACTCCGTGAGCAATGTGTTTAAGTGCGCCAGAATAATGTCCGCTTTTATTGGTTTTCTGGACGAATGAAGCAGTTGAAACAAGATAGAAAGAATGGCTTTGACTCGCTCTTTAGCCTCTGGATCAAAGGTAATTACGTTAGAGTTGAGGGGGTTAACTAAAAAAGGGTAAGCATGTGGGAGTAATTTCAGTGTGTTTTCATCGAAACCAATCTTATAGTGCTGGGTTTTCTTTTTTGCCGCTTCGTGCGCGAAAATCTGGTTGGGTAACCCAAAAACCACTTGACTATCTGATATGGCTACATCTTTCAGATCGGTCTGAACGGTTTCAGAACCCTGATCCATAAACACAAAATAGTAATAAGATAACCTGTGAGGCTGAAGTAGCTTCTGTAGGGCATCTTCGGGTAGTTCGATCGCGCAGTTTTCGTTTACTGTGATCGTCAATTTTTCGTGGTGCTTAAGCCTGTCAAGTAATCCTGTCGTTTCCTGCACGTCGAATAATGTGTTTGGAAGTGAACAGAAAAGAGTGGCTTCTTGTGCTTGAGAGTGAACAGAAAACTATAAAATAGTTTGTAAGGCCTTGTACCTACTATGTTCTTAGGCTGAGTATAAATTCTGAGCGGTAGTTTTGTTGCTTCCTGAACTCATAACTCAAACAGCCGCTTCCATGAAATTCTGGTTCTATATCGGAGCCGTATTCGCTCAATAGGTTGAGGCTACCGCCGGGAAGGTGACTATATGGTGGCAGAAAGAAAGGCCGTAGAATTTGCATGGAGCAAGGTGCACGGGGCGGGGTTTGCTAGACCCTGCTCCGTGCCCCGCGCTTTTCAATCATTATTTTTAAGAACGTTCGATAGCTGGACGTGGGCCATTTTCCAGCTTTGCGTGCCAACGGCGATGGCTGCCGTAATGAAAACAACCGTATTGGCGAGCAGGAACCACACGATACCTGGCTGGAATGAACCCGTAAATTCCTGTGTATTTTGTAGCAATACCTTGATGCCCAGGAAGCTAATGGCGTTGGCGAGGAATCCGGCGATGGATAGCAACAGAAGGAACTCACGATTGACCAGCAGAACAATCTGAGCAACGGTTGCGCCCAGCATTTTCCGGACGCCCACTTCTTTTATTCGTCGGGAAAAATGCTGAGCCGCCAGTCCATACAGACCCATGCAGGCGATCAGCAACGCCAGTCCGGCCAGATACCCGAATCCCTTGGAAAGGTTTTGGAAGGTCGTATTAAAGCCATCGAACACGTCTTTCTGGTAAAAATGAGATGCCGTTGTGTTGGGGAAATTGGCCTGCCAGATTCGCTCCAGATCGGCTGTAACTTTGGGTCCGCTTCCCGGATCGAACCGAGCAACCAGATAACTAAACATGGGTTGTTCGGCTGCGAAAAAAATGACCGGACGTGCCGCCCCCGAACCCATGAGTTTGAAATCTTTAACGACTCCGGCAATGGTAACCCGTTTTTTATCGACCCGAATCGACTTGCCGACAGCGGCATCTTTCCAGTGATGCTTTTGAATAAACGATTCGTTCACAATGACCGATTCCGCATTTTCGGCGGTACGGTTGCTATCGAAAAAACGGCCTGACGCCAGTTCCAGACCCAGTGCGTCAAAATAACCGGGGCCAACGTTGTAGCGAAGCACATTTTCCTGCACGTCGCCCAACTGAATTGTTGCCCGGCCCACAGATTCACCGACGTGGTTTTCGGCCCCCGCAATTGTTCTGACCGACGGATTTCGGGCTAACTCATTCCTGACGATGGTAAACTGTGTACTATCGGTCAGGCGAAGGACCAGCGTTTGGTCGGGATTATAGCCCCAGTCGAGGTTTTTCCATTGCACACCCGCACTCGTTAGCACAACACCGAGAATAACCGACATAAAGGCCAGCACGAATTGGGCAACCAGAAGCACCCGACTGAAGGTGTTTTTAGTACCGAACTTAAGTTTCCCGGCCAGAACGGCAATAGGCCTGAAAGCCGAGACGTACAACGCTGGGTAAGCTCCCGAAGCAATGGCCGTAAACGCCAACAATCCAGCCAGAAAACCCCATAATGGTATATTTTGATCAAAGGAGAGCGATATGCTCATGACCATTAGATCATTAAACAAGGGCACCAGAAAAACGGTGGTGATGACCAACGCGAGCAACAGGGCTACAAAGCAAAGCAACAGGTTTTCGGTCATGAACTGAGCAATGAGTTGCCGACGCGTACCGCCCATCACCTTACGAACACCAATTTCCTTTAATCGCTGCGTAGCGGCTCCCAATGAAATATTGACGTAATTGAAACACGACAATCCCATCATGATCAAGGCAATAGTCGAGAACAGAATTGTCGTAATAGGGTGGTTTGCCTCGGCCGGGCGACGATTTACAGTATAGGCATCAGGAGCTGGATTGCGGAGGTTATCGAAAACAAACGATTTGATGGGATTCTCACTGTTTTTGGAATTATACAAAGCGACATACCGACCCATTTGTCCGGCCAGCGATTTAATGTCGGTTTTGTCCTGAAGCTCGATGAAAACGCCATAGATGTGAGAAGTCCAATCCTGATTCTTGAGCGACGCATGAATGGGGTGGTAACCAGTCAGCAAATCGAAGGCGAAACCAGTATTGTTCGGGAACTTTTCGGCAACGCCCTGAACGATAAATTGCTTGTTTTCCCGCTCGCCCGTAACAATGGCCAACGGTTGCCCAATTGGAATCTGATTTGGAAAGTATTTATCCGCCATTTCGCTGCTCAGAATAACGGCGTTCGGATCGGCCAGCGCAGCCGGGTTCCCATACTTGAGGGGAAACGTGAATAGCTGGAAAAAATTGGTATCGGCATAGGTGATGATTTCATCGAACAGGTTTTCCTTACGAATGACCTGAACGCCTTCCCGCTGAACGCGAACCGCTCGTTTCACCTGCGGGAAATCGGTGGACAGAGCGGCTGCCATAGGAGCCGGAACGTTGCCGTACACCTGCGTTTCCTTATTGACTTCCTGTGTGTATTCCACCATGAAAATTCGGTCGCCATTAATGTGGAAGTTATCCAGCGTCCAGAAGTTTTTCAGAATGAGAAAAACGGCGATGCTGCACGCAACGGCAATGGATAACCCAACAATGTTGATAAACGACGTAACCCGGTTGGTAACCAGATTCCGATAAGCGAGAATGAGGTAGTTTTTGAGCATGGGGGTAGATTTGTAGAGACGCAACCCTTTGCGTCTCCATGTGCGTCAGCAATAAAACCGTCCGGGCGAGGAGACGCAAAGGGTTGCGTCTCTACATTATTCGCTTCGCAAACTCTTCACCGGATTCGTTAAGGCGGCTTTGATGCTCTGGAAGCTCACGGTCAACAGAGCCACACCTATGGCCAATAGCCCCGCAACAACGAACATCCACCATTCGATAGTGATCTTATACGCAAAATCCTGTAACCACTGGTTCATGGTATACCAAGCTAAGGGCGAGGCAATCAGGATTGCGACGACAACCAGTTTTAAGAAGTCTTTGGAGAGCAAGCCCACAATGTTGAATACTGATGCCCCCAACACTTTACGTACACCAATTTCCTTGGTTCGCTGTTCGGCGGTAAACGCAGCCAGCCCAAACAGACCCAAACAGGCAATCAGAATAGCCAGCGCCGAGAATACCAGTACAACCTGTGCCGTACGCTGTTCGGAACGGTATAACGTGTTCAGGAAGTCATCGAGGAAGGTAAATTCAAAGGCAGAATCGGGCATGTCTTTTTGGAAGATACGCTCCATCTGCCGCATCGTTTCGGGTAAATGAGCCGTTCTGGTTTTAATCAGCAAATAGGGCCGACCTTCTGTATCGGCATTGTGGAAGGCGTAGGCACCAATGGGCTTGTGGAGTGATTCGAAGTGGAAATCTTCGACAACCCCCACGATCTCGGCCCGATCCCAACCAAACAGATTGTACGCTTTCCGACCCAGCGCTTTTTCGGGTGTATAGCCTAAATAATCGACCGCTGTTTTGTTCAGTACAACCTGCACTGTCGTGTCTTTAGGGTCTTTTACGGTTGGTAATGTGCGCCCTGCCAGAAGTTTTAAACCCAGTACGTTAATAAACTCGCTGCCCACCCGATTCGTCTGGATGGCCATGCCGTCGCTGGCGTTGGTGCCGTTCGGGTTGTCCGATTTCGTAAGCGTCCGTCCGCTACCGGCATCGCCGGGAAACGTTTGTGCCCGACATACATCAACCACATTGCTCAGGCTGCGGTAGTCGTTCATCAGAGCGTCGATTTGGGCTCTATCTTTTGCCGCCGACGTCATGACCGCCAACACCTGTGTGGGTTCGTAGCCTAGTTTTTGCGATTGAATAAACTGCAATTGTTGGTAGAAAATAAACGTACTGACCATCAGCACCACCGAGGCCGTAAACTGAATAACCACCAGCGACCGCCGGAATAAACCCGCTCCCGACTGGTTTCGGAAGGTGGTACTGAGCAGGTATTTGGGGGAGAACGACGATAGATAAAAAGCCGGATACGAACCTGCAATCAGTGTAATAATCAGCCCAATGAGCAGCAGCCCACCAATTACTTCAGGCGATAACAGGGCCTGAAACGGAAGCTGTTTACCCGTTAACTGATTAAATAGCGGTAAGCTCACTGCCACCAGTGCTACTCCCAGCAGTAGGGCCAGCGACATCATTAGTGCGGTCTCGAGGTAGAAACGGGTAACCAGATGCCGCATCGATGCACCGACTGTTTTGATAACGCCAACTTCGCGGAACCGAATTTGGGCCTTGGCTGTGGCTAAATTCATATAGTTGATCGAGGCAATCAGTAAGATGACAATCGCCAGAATCAGGAGAATTTTGACCTGCTGAAAATCGCCAATGCGCGTGGTGCTGGCGTTGGTAATATCGGCCGAATGCAGGTGAATATCCGTAAGAGGTTGTAGTCCGAGCGTGAAATATTGATCAGATTTCGGGACGTTTTTATTCAGAACGGCCATCATTTGCTGTTCAACCTGAGCTGGGCTGGCTTGTGGGGTCAGTAAGAGGTAGGTTTCAAAACTGGCGTTGCCCCAGGATGGATGCTGCGCCCAACGCACGCTGCTGAACGAGCCGATCATGTCGGCATCCAGCGTCGAGGTCCCCGGAAAATTCGCGTACACGCCCGTTACTTCCAGCGTGTCCTGATTGTCTACATTCAGGATTTTACCAATTGGGTTTTCTGCTCCGAAATAACGGTCGGCAGTTGCCTGACTGAGTACAACCTTGCGGGGGCCATCGAGCGCTGTTTTCGGATTCCCTTTGAGGAGGGGTATATCGAAAACAGCGAACAGGCTACCGTCGGCCCAATAAAAATTCTTTTCCGCAAATTTTCTGTCGCCCGAATTGACGAAGGCGGTTTGCCCAAAATTATGGCGAAGTAGCCGTACCTGCTGCTCCACATTGGGAATATCGGCTTTGAGCGCCGGGCCAACCGCATTGGGCGCGTTTGCCCATTTCATAGTTTTCCCGTCGAAGGAAACCGTCACCGCAATCCGATAAATGCGATCGGCATGGGTGTGGTATTTATCGAACTGAAGCTCATCCTTCACGTATAGGATCAGGAGCAGCGCCACGGCCAGTCCTGTTGCCAGGCCGACCAAATTTAGGAAAGTAAACAGGCGGTTTTTAAGAAGCCCCCGCCAGGCGATTTTGAGATAGTTTGTGAGCATAGGGGTAGAGGTTGGCGTGGAGCAGGGAGCGCGGTGCAGGGACTAGCAACCCCTGCACCGCGCTCCCTGCTCCACGCATTTATTCAGATCGTAAACTCTTCACTGGGTTCATCAGCGCGGCTTTGATGCTTTGGAAACTGACGGTCACTAAAGCAATGCCCACCGCCAGCAAACCCGCTACGGCGAACATCCACCATTCTAGGTCAATCTTGTAGGCGAAATCCTGTAGCCACTGGCTCATGATATACCAGGCTATCGGAGCGGCAATGATAATCGCGATGAAAACCAGTTTCAGGAAGTCTTTCGAGAGCAGCGCAACCAGACTCGGAATGGATGCCCCCAGCACTTTCCGAACGCCAATTTCTTTGGTGCGTAGCCGGATCACATACATAGCCAATCCCAGCAGCCCCATGCAGGCAATGAAAATGGCGAGCATGGCAAATAGACCAAAGATTCGCTGGGCAACCTGTTCCGATTTGTATAAATCGCTCCAGTCGGTGGCGAGGTACGAATAGTGAAAAGGCTGGTCGGGTAGGTAACGTTTCCAGATACGTTCTAGTTGACCAACCAGGGCTTCCGGTTCATCGGTACGAACCCGCACCACAAGCTGGTTATCTACTTTTTTGAAGAGCCGGTCATTCAGGACGAATAACGGTCCAATGTGCTGATGCAACGAGCCAAAGTGGAAATTACGAACGATGCCCACTACGGTGTACGTAACGGGTTGACCATTCTCCTGCACAAAGTTGTCGGGGCTAGTAATTTGCTTGCCGATGGGGTCGGTCAGGCCAATCTGCCGGGCGGCCTCTTCGTTTAAAATAACGGACAGCGAATCATCGAACTGGCGACTAAACGGACGCCCGGCCAGCATACTCATCTGCATCGTTTGCAGATACTGTTCATCAACAACGCAGCCTTTACCGGTAACGCTTTCGTTTTCGCCATTCTTGCGGAATGTAATGCCGAAAAAGCCTTCTTCGCCGGGAGCACTGCTGGTTCCTCCCACGCCCGTTACGCCCGATAATTTAGCCACTTCCTCTTTGAAGGCTTCGGTATGGTTGGCGAGCGAAAACGCACCCTTGAGTTTTATGACTGATTCTTTCGTAAACCCAAGTTCTTTCCGCTGGATGAAATTCAACTGACTGAATACGACAATGGTACTGACAATCAGGAGAACTGATATTGAAAACTGAAACACGACCAGGCCGTTTCGTAACAGGTGGCCCTGACGGGTCGAACTGAACTTACCCTTCAATACTTTAATTGGTTCGAAGGCCGATAATACACCTGCCGGATAACTGCCAGCCAGCAAGCCGACGCCAATAGCTCCGCCCAGCAACAACGGCAGCGTTTCCCAACGTACCAGCGAGGTTAAAGTAAGCGACTTGCTGGCTATCGTGTTGAAAGGCGTGAGTAAACTGGCCACCAGCAGCATAGCCACCCCTAAACTAAACAGGCTGAGCAAGACCGATTCGGTCAGGAATTGGGCGGCCAGTTGCTGTGTTGTTGAGCCGAGGGATTTTCGGATACCCACTTCCCGCGCCCGTTCCGACGAACGGGCTGTGGCTAGATTCATAAAATTGATGCAGGCTATCAGCAATACGAAAACCGCGATGATGGAGAAAATCTCGACGAGTGATCGGCTTCCGTTGGGTTGGTGTTCAGCTTCCAGGTGCGAATCGAGGTGAATTGCCTGGAGAGGTTGGAGGAAATAGTAATACCCATTTCCGGCCTTGATGTAATCGCGGTAGGACACGCCAAATGTGCGTTCTACTTCGCCAGCAGCGTATTTCTCGACCACCGCCGGGAGCTTGCCTTCTACTGTTTCAGGCTTTGTATTGGGGCGCAGGAGTAAGTACGTATGAGCCGAAAAACCAATGTGGTTAACCTGTTCGGCTTGTGGGAACCCTCTTGTCGACGCCAGGAAGTTAAACGTAAAGTGGGAGTTGTGGGATGGATCGGCGCAGATACCCGTTACTTCCAGCTTTGGCCCCTGTACAATCTCTAGTGTCTTGCCAACGGGGTTGACTGCGCCAAACAACCGCTTCGCTGTGCTTTCCGTCAGAACAACCGCGTTTGGGCGATTAAGTACTTGATCGGGTTTCCCGTACAACAGGGGCGTTTGAAATACCTGAAAAAAGGTGGAGTCGACGACCATAAAGTTGTTCTCTTCAATGGTTCGCCCATCCAGTTTTACCAAGACTGGTGCATTGGTGCCCGCCGAGAAAACGCGCGTTACCTGCTCAATTTCCGGTATTTCCTTCTTAACCGATTGCGCATAAGACGGCGGAATGATTGCATACTTCGTGCTACGGCCAGGATATTTGCGTTCGAGCGCCATCCGATAAACGCGCTCCCCGTTGGGCCAGTGCTGATCATAACTCAACTCATCGGAAACGTACATCACAATGAGCAGACAACAGGCCATGCCGATGGCCAAACCGGCAATGTTGATACCCGTGTTACTCTTGTGTTTCGCTAGATTGCGCAGCGCGATTTTGAGATAGTTTTTGAGCATGGGAGTGTAGGTTGGCATGGAGCAGGGAGCATGGAGCAGGGGTTGCTAGTCCCCGCTCCGTGCCCCCTGCTCCACGCATTTATTCAGATCGTAAACTCTTCACCGGATTCATCAAGGCGGCTCGCACACTTTGGAAACTCACGGTTGCCAGTGCAATAATGATGGCCAGGACACCCGCCAGCGCAAAGACCCACCATTCGATGTCGATTTTGTAGGCGAAATCGGATAGCCACTTATCCATGGCATACCAGGCAATTGGCGAGGCTATGACAATGGCCGCTACAACCAATTTCAGAAAATCTTTGGAGAGCAGCCCAACAATGCTGAATACCGATGCGCCCAAAACTTTTCGAACGCCAATTTCTTTGGTCCGCTGCTGAATCGCGATCAGGGCAATTGAAAACAGACCCATGCACGACAGCAAAATGGCAATGCCTGCCGCCGATGAGAAAATGGTTGCCAGTCGCTGTTCCTTCCGGTACCAGCGTTCGGTGTTTTCATCCAGGAACGACCCAATGAATTCCTGCTTGGGGGCAATCGTTTTCCAGGCGGCCTTGATGGACTCCATTGCACCCGTCAGGTTTTGCGGATTGACTCGAACCAGAATGTACTGAATTGGGAAGTTCGATTGCATTTGCAGGGTAATGGGTTTGGCCTCCTGATGCAGTGAGTACAGATTGAAGTCGGATACCACACCAACAATCTGATACTCTTTGTTATCGGGCTTGATGAACTTCCCGATTGGATTAGCCTCGCCGAGCGCCTTGGCCATGCTTTGCGTAATCAACACCGACGAACTTGAATCGGTACTAAATGCCGTGCTAAAGTCGCGACCTTGCAGAAGCTTGATCCCCATTGTTTTGAGGTAGTCCGTGTCGATTCGTAGCCAATCGCAGGTAACGTCACGCTTGCCGTACTGGAAGCCGAACATCATCCGGGATGAACTGCCGTCCAGACCCGCGCCAATGTTAACACCCGAACCTGATACAGATGCAATATTGGGTTGATTCGCCAGTCGGTCGCGCATGGCTTTCAGGGCATCTTTTCCGTTTAGTTCGTTGCCTACCGGAATACTGATTACCTGCTCTTTATCTAAACCCATGGGTTTCTGTTGCAGGTAGCTGATCTGCTGACGCACAATCACGGTACAAACAATGAGCAAACAGGCAATTGTAAACTGCGTGACGATGAGTGAATTACGTAGCAGTCCCGGACGACTCACTTTGACTTTGCCTTTCAAGACCTCTACGGCATTAAAGCGCGTGACAAACCAGGACGGATAACCACCGGCTATTAATGTAATGAGCAGAAAACCCAGGCCCGTGATGAGTAATACCTCTGGTTTCAGGAAGTCGGCTAATATGAGCGAGCTTCGGAACAGGCGGTTAAAGGTCGGTAAACTCACATAAGCCAGAGATAAGCCAATCAGCAGGGCACCGAAACAGAGTAGCAACGTTTCGCCCCAGATTTGACCGAACAACTGGCCCCGCTGCGCGCCCAGCGATTTCCGAACGCCCACTTCCCGCGCCCGCGAGAGCGATTGGGCAATCGTGAGATTGATAAAATTGATGCAGGCAATAGCCAGAATAAAGAGACCGATCAATAAAAGCGTGTACACGTAAGCCCGACTAATTCCGCTACCGTGCGTGGTTACGGTATCAAAATGAACATCGAGCATGGGTTGTAGGAGCAGGCTTTGCTGAAAGCCTAGTTGATTTTTGGGATATCCCTGTTCCTGACGCTCTTTAATATCCTTTGCAAAGTATTTATTCATAAATGCCTGCGTCCGTCGTTGCAGGGTTTGCTCGTCGGTTCCTGCTTTTACTTTCACATACACATCGTGGTTGCCATGATCCCAACGGCTTTTGAATTCCTGATAATCGCCCGCGTTTTCGCTACGGATCAGAGCGTCGTACTCGAATGTGGAATTTTTAGGGGCATTGCTAAGAACGCCTGTAACGGTGAATGCCTGCCAGACATTGTTCATGCGTAGCTGAAGCGGTTTGCCGATAGGATCTTCATTCCCAAAAACGTCTTTAGCCATACGCTCGCTGATGACGATGTCGCTCAGGCTATTCATGGCCGTTTTGGCATTTCCCTTTATGAGCGGGAACGTGAACATCTGCAGGAAATCGGCGTCTGCCATCCGAACATCCTTGTTATATGTCTGGTCATTATGCCGAACACTGGCACCCCGATCAAACCAGCGCGTGACGCCTTCGATCTCCGGAAACTCGGCTTTGAGCGCGGGCGAAATCGGGTACGGCATCGTAGAGCTTTGATTGGGCGAACCATCGCGGTTAGTCGACAGGAAGTTCAGCCGAAAGATGCGGTCGGCATTTGTATGGAAGCCATCGTACGACAATTCGAAGGTGGCTGTCAGGAATAACAACACACAGGTTCCAAACGCAACCGATAGCCCAACGATGTTGATTAAGGTGTGCGTACGGTTTTTCCAGAGCGTGCGGAAGGCGACTTTCAGGTAGTTGCGAAGCATATATTTTTTAGTAAATTTGGTAAAAATCGTTACATATGTATTTCCCACCTTTAACACCCCCCCTGCTTGTTCAGGAGGATCAGGGAGTTTGGGCTCCTGCCGATCATCAACGTGTTATATCCAAACTGAACGTTGGTCTGGGCATTCTTTATTATCGAGAAAAAACGATTCAGTTAGAACCACTACCTGAAACGATGCTCGATGATGCCAAAGCCAGCCCTGTTCCCGACTTGTCATTAATTGATAACAGTACGGATGAAACCCCAATCATTATTGAGATATGCAAGGCAAAAGGCCAAAAGGATGATATACAAAAAGTTGTTCAATTAATAGACAGCGATTTGTACGGTATCCGTGAAGGCTTTATCTACAATTACAAAACCCAGCACTGGTTTCGGTATCGCTTTGGCGACGGTGGCCTCACAACCGAATCGTCCTTCTCCGAAATCCTGCAACTGGATTTGAATCAATATCTCGTCTGACCGCGCGGGCGGCCCCGCCGGGATTTTAACAAGATTAAAAAGATTCACTTGAAAATGGCTTCAAAGAAGCCTCTAGAAATCCTGAAAAATCTTTTTAATCTTGTTAAAATCCCGGTTCGGATTACTCACTCTTCAAACTCGTTACCGGGTTCACCGTTGCGGCTTTGATGCTCTGGTAACTCACTGTCAAAAAGGCAATTGTGATAGCTAGTACACCAGCTATCGCGAAAATCCACCAGGGTAATGTGGTCTGGTAAGCAAACGTACCCAGCCACTCGCTAACCGCCCACCAGGCGAGGGGAGAGGCCAGGACGAGAGCCACAAAAACCAGTTTCAGGAAATCGGTAGAAAGCATACCGACGATGTTGCCGATACTGGCTCCCAGCACTTTCCGAACGCCAATTTCTTTGGTCCGCTGCTCGGCCGTGAACGCGGCTAATGCGAATAATCCCAGACACGAAATCAGAATAGCGAGCACACCGAAATAATTGACCAGTGTATTCACCTGCTGTTCGCTTCGGTACATTTTCTCGTACTCTTCATCCATGAAATGGTAGTTGAAGGGATAATTCGGGTTGAATTCCTTCGATAGCTGTTCCAGATCCGCAATGGCCTGCTGTGTTTGGCCGGGCCGCGTTTTGACCAGCAAGTAACTCGTATTTGCTGAGTTGAAAAGCAGGATCAACGGGTTAATGGCCTGATGGAGTGAGTTGATGTGGAAGTCCTTCATCAGGCCAACAATTTGACCTTTACCCATCCAGAATTCTATTTCCTTGCCGACAGGGTCTTTCATACCCATCAGTTTGGCCGTGGCTTCGTTAATAATGTACCGAGCCGAATCCGCAGGACTATCTGCCCGGAAATCACGTCCGGCCAGCAGCTTGATATTCATAGTTTGGGTGAAACCTTCGCCAACGGCCATTACCGATACGTTGGTACCCTGGTTCGGATCTTTACCCGGCCATTTCAAATCGCCTGATGAGCTTTGAATATTGACGGGCAGCGACATGGTTGTTGTTGCTGATGCAATGGATGGCTTCCGCATCACCTCCCGCCGAAAGACGTCTACTTTTTTGGGCTGCGCTATTTCGCCCTCCAGCGGCACATACACGACATTCTCGCGGTCGAGGCCAAGGTTTTTGGTGCGGAGGTAGTTCATCTGCTTACCTACGGCCAGCATACCCACAATCAGAAAGATCGAAAGCGAAAACTGAAACACCACTAGTGCGCGCCGGAACAGCGCTGGCCCCGAACCAAACTGTAAACGGCCTTTTAGGATTTTGATGGGTTGAAGTGAGGACAGGAATAAAGCCGGATAGCTTCCCGACAAAAAGCCGGTGACCAGCACCAAACCCAAGATGATTAACCAAAGCGCTGGCTCGGCAAGATTGAGCGCTAGTTGCTTGCCAAATACTTCGTTAAAGGTAGGGAGCACATACCATACCAGACCAAGAGCCAGCACAACAGCCAGTAGGCTCGTCATCATAGATTCGCTCAGGAACTGCCCAATCAACGAGGAACGGAGTGCACCAACCACTTTCCGAACGCCAACTTCCTTAGCGCGCGTTGCCGACCGGGCTGTGGCCAAGTTCATGAAATTTATGCAGGCAATCAGCAGGATAAACAGGGCAACCATGGAGAAAATACGCACATATTGGATTCGCCCGCCGACGCTTTTACCGTTTTTGTAGGTGGAGTATAGATGCAAGTCGGTAATGGGTTGCAGAGTAGGTTGACCCGTCTCGAAATTCTTACCCGCAAAACGTGGATAGATATCTTTCATGGCGGCCTCGGCCTGGGCTATCGTTGTGTTCGGTTTTAGCCGGACGTAGGTGTTGAAGGAGTTGTTGCCCCATTTGGTCATCCAATCCTGTTCCTGTACTTTCCAGTTAACCAGCCACTCGAATTGCAGCGTGGAGTTTTTTGGTAAGTCTTCAATAACAGCCCCAACTACATATAGTTTGTCATTGTCGAGTTGGATCGTTTTTCCGATTGCCAGGCCAGCCGGAAAATATTTCTCGGCTATTTTTCGCGTAATGACAATCTGGTTGGTTTGTGCCAGGGCGGCTTTTGGATTGCCGTAAATGGCAGGCAGATCGAACACACCAAAAAAGTCCTGGGTGGCAAAATGACCCCGTTCTTTAGCGGCTTTTTCGCCTGTCGTCTGGTTGCCAATGGGTTTAATCAGCAGTTCAGGGCCGTAATTAATTTTGGTAACAGCAGCTACTTCGGGTACATCTTTGGCAATGGCTTCCTGCAAAGGGCCGGGCGTGACATCGTTCGTGACGATTTCGCCATTGTAGGGAAAGTTGACCCGAACGTACATAATTCGGTCGGCGTCGGGCAGAAAACGGTCGTAGCTGAGTTCGTCCTTTACCCAAAGCCCAATGAGCAAACTACACGCCATGCCGAGCGCTAGTCCGACCACATTAATGCCTGAATAGAGTTTATTCTTGAGTAAACTTCGAATCGCGATTTTGAAATAGTTGCGTAGCATAGGGTTTTAGAGGCTGGCATGGCGCCGGGTGCTCGGTGCAGGGTCAGCAACCCGTGCTCCCGGCACCGAGCACCCGGCTATTTAGAATGTAAACTTGTCATAGGGTTCATCAGAGCGGCTTTTATACTTTGATAGCTTATGATTAATAGAGCGATGCCCACGGCCAGTAAACCAACTGAGCCGGGATTTTATGAGTTAAATAATTGGTCCGGCCGATAAGATGTTTCCCTTGTATAGAAAAGAGATTGGCTTGATTGTGAATCAAGCCAATCAGCAAAATCATAAAAATCCCGGTTTTAGACGTGGAAGTTTTCGGTTACTACTTTACCGTCGAACAGATTCACAATGCGGTGAGCAAAACCGGCATCGTAAGGAGAGTGCGTTACCATGATGATTGTGGTACCTTCGTCGTTCAGTTCGCCGAGGAGTTTCATTACTTCTTCGCCGTTTTTCGAATCGAGGTTACCCGTCGGCTCATCGGCCAGGATCAGCTTGGGTTTGGCAACTACCGCACGGGCAATAGCCGTCCGTTGTTGCTGACCGCCAGATAGTTGTTGTGGGAAGTGATTGCGTCGGTGCATGATGCTCATCCGTTCCAGGGTTTCTTCAACCCGCTTCTTCCGCTCGTCGGGAGGAGTTTTCAGGTACAGCAGTGGCAGCTCAACGTTTTCATAAACGGTCAGTTCGTCGATCAGGTTAAAGCTCTGGAATACGAAGCCGATAGAACCTTTACGAAGCTGTGCCCGTTGCCGCTCGGTCATTTTGGCCACTTCGGTGCCGTAGAAATTATACTGCCCGTCGGTTGGGTTGTCGAGCAGGCCCAGGATGTTGAGCAGCGTCGATTTACCACAGCCCGATGGACCCATGATGGCTACAAATTCCCCGTCTTTTACATCCATATTGATGCCATTGAGAGCGGTGGTTTCTACTTCTTCGGTTGCGAAGAGTTTCTGAAGGTCAATTGTTTGGATCATTGTTTGAATGGATGTCTGAACCGGGATTTTTATGATTTAACTGACTGACTATGATTTTTATGATTTTGCTTTCAACGAAAGCCGACGGCTAAAATCATAGTTGGTCAGTCAAATCATAAAAATCCCGGTTTAGATGAGGTTAAAATTCAAGTACTTCGTTATCGCCAAAATTTTCGTAAGAACTCGTAATAACTTGCTCGCCTGGTTCCAGTCCGGTTAGGACTTCGTAGAACTCAGGGTTTTTGCGACCAAGCGTGATCGGACGTTTTATGGCGCGTTTGCCCGATTTATCCACCACATACACCCAGTTGCCGCCTGTGTCGGAGAAGAAGCCGCCTACGGGCAATAGTGTAGCCTTGGCTGCTTTCCCTAACTCCAATTGGATTGGCGACGACTGACCCCGCTTGATTCCTTCGGGCGTTCCTTTCGGGAAAATCATGTCTACTTCAAACCGGCCACTTTTTACCTCTGGATAAACCCGGCTGATTTCAAGCTCGTGCATTTTGCCATTGAATTCGAAGGAGCCTTTCAGTCCCGAAAATACCCGGCTGATGTAGTGCTCATCGATACCAACCCGCATTTTGAATCCATTCAGGTCATCAATCTGACCGATGTTCTGGCCCCGGTTGATGTTCGAACCGACTTCTACATCGATGCTGGATAACTGTCCCGAAACGGGAGCCTTAACCACCAGATTATCCAGTGTCTGTTGCCAAAGAGCGACATTTTTCTGCGTACGTTGCAAGGTGCCTTCCAATTGTTTAATCTGGAACTTGGCATTCTCTTCCTGATACTTCTGCGTTTCGATCTCGATACTGCGCTGACCCGTTAGCCGTTCGTAAGCGCGTTTGGCTTTCAAATAATCCTCTTCCGAAACGACTTTGTCTTTATACAACTTAGCCTGACGATCGTACGAGTCTTTTGCCTGATCGATTTGGGCGTCGAGATCTGCTAATGTTTTGCGAAGCGTAAAGCGCTCAACCTGAAGGCGTTGACGGGTAGTCTGTAAGTCGTTGACGAGTCGGTTGGCTTCTGTTTCCGATTGTAAGAAGCTGAGTTTAAGGCTTTGGTTTTCCAGTTTCAGAAGTACTTCTCCTTTCTTAACCATGTTACCGCCTTCGATCAACTTCTGAGTCACATAACCACCTTCAATAGCATCGAGTCGAATAGTTTTAAGTGGTTGCACAACGCCCGTTACGGCAATAAAATCTTCAAAAGGCCCAGTAGTTACGCTTGATACGGTGATTTTATCTTTTTCAACGTTCAGTTTCGACCGTCGATCGGCAAAGAATACTGTGTAAGCTAGTAAGCCCAGAACCAATGCACCGCCCCCAAAAATTGCCAGGCGTTGTGTGGTCCAAAATCGTTTAGGTAAGACGCGATCCATTTAAGTTAAAAGTGAATGAGGGAAAGTGTGAAAGAGCAGATACTAGCTCAGACCTCATTCGTTGTAATTACCTGTGCCAATGTCATGCCAGTTGATGCCTACTGTTGATTATCAGGTATTTAATTTGTGGCAGCATTAGTGCGCTGTCCGCTTTCGGACGGAATTTGTCCGCTTTTGTCGTAACTTCATCTGAGTCTGTTAGATCGCATATATCAAACGCTCTTTCACTCTTTTACTCCGGTTCGGCTTTCCGATGCGCTCTTTATATGCACTTCTGCCAGCACATAAGGCAGTAACGTTTTTGATCGGGTCGAAGGGTTTAGAAAATCATACGTCAACTGGCTGACGTGATAATAGGGGAAGATGGCCAATTGTCGGACATCGAAGCCGCGCATGGCAAGCGAATCGGCATATTCGGTGGTTGTAAAAACAGATTTGGGACCCGTTTGCACCTGAACTCGTAAAGCCGAATCGGTTCGCGCATAGGTAGTAGGCCCTTCGGCATAAAACTCATACGACCAGAAACTTCCTCCACCTACGCCCGTACCCGGTTCGTACAAAATAGTTGGCCGATTGGCCAGCGTCGGTTGGGTGTTGACATAGTCTGCTGTTGCCATACCCGCCTGATAGCGCAGGAAAGTCGGGTATAAAAATAAATTCAGCGACCCTGCCACAACGAACATTACCCCCACCATACGGCCCATTAGCGACAGGAGATCGTTTTGCCGAAAGAGCACAAATAGCAGAATTGTTAGGGTTAATGCCCAGGCAAGAGCTGTATTTAGCCCGACCGGTTGAACCAGCCATAAAAGTGCCCCTATGACCACAATCAGGAGTATGCCGATAACGGTTTGGGCAATCGTCCATTTGCGAAGATTAGAGATTTGAAGACTTACTAAGAACTGAGCCGTTAGTACCGCATAGAATGGGAAAACGATATTCAGGTAGTGGGGCAACTGAAACCCGGATAACGAAAACAAAACGAACGTAGCCAATCCAGACCCGAGCGAAATGTATTCGGGCTGGAAAGTTGGTCCGATGCGACGTTTTGCCAAATCGACTAGTCCTTTCCCGATGCTCATATACAGTGGTAACGACCAGGGAATAAATGCCCACAACAGTGTATGAACGAAGAAAAATTTATCGCCTTCACCTTTAATCGGACCTGTATTGAAGAAGCGCCCAAACTGGCTATCCCAGAAGAAAAATCGAATACCTGATACGCCCGTTTTACCAAAAACGACTTTCTCCGGATGTAAATCGAACTGTTGATACAGACAATAAATTTCAGGGATCGTAAAGGCAAATGAGAGCACAATCGCTAAATACCAGCGGATTTTTAATAGCTCCCGCCAATGGCCGGTCAGCAGCCAATGTAATACTAAACCGGCCCCAATCGGAATCAGTACAAAAACGCCTTTGGTCATTAGGGCACAACCCGTCAGGAAGGAACCTATTAGGAGATGCAGGCTACTTTCAGAAACACCATATCTTGAAGATACGGTGTTTCCAGTGCTCAGAAATACCCGATAAAAATGATAAACAGGTCCTATAATAAGCGGCATCAGATAGGGCTCGGCCCGTACATCGCTATTGGATAGAACACCGTGAAAAGCTGTCAAAAGCACCAGCGAAGCTACCTGAGCCGTTACTTTTGAATAGGTTAGCCGAGTGAACTGATAAGTGTACACAACGCTACCTAAAAAAAACAACAATGCCGGAAATTTGTACGAAAACGTATTGATGCCGAAAATTCGGTAACTTAGGGCGATGACCCAGAATGGGAAATGAGGCTTGTCGAGCCAATCGGTACCGACGGCGTACAGGTTGATGAAATCGCCGGTTTGCGCCATTTGTTTGGCAATGCAGGCATATAGCGCACCGTCGAGTTCCATAACAGGTGGGAACAGGCCCGTTGCATTCAGAAATACGCCAACGGCCACAAGGGCATAAAACCAGCGGTCAGTAAAAGGAGAAGAATTGTCAGCCATTAAACGAAAATAGAGTGCCAGCGACTGGTCGTATGTAGTCAGAAATTGGTTGTTGCCCCTTTTGACCACTCCTCCTTACGGAAGACCATTCATGACAATTTTATGGGTCAAAGTACGTAAGAAAACCGTAATTCGTTGTTGAATCGAGAGTAGCGTGCAACAAATCGTCTAACTCGTTATCTTTAGTGTATGCAAGATGCTAAACTCTTACTCGTCGACGATGATCCCGACGTACTGCTGGCAGCCCGGTTGCTTCTTAAGCGCCACGTCGCTTCGGTAGATATCGAAAAGAATCCTGAAAAACTGCCATTTCTGCTCAATAACAATCGCTACGATGCCATTGTGCTCGATATGAATTTTCAGCGCGATGTGAGCAGCGGTCGTGAGGGTTTTGCCTGGCTCGACCGTATTTTAGACATCGACCCCAAAGCGCGAGTCATATTATTTACTGCCTACGGCGACGTCGAGATGGCGGTACGGGCTATTAAAGCGGGTGCTGTTGACTTTGTACTGAAGCCCTGGCAGAACGATAAATTCCTGGAAACTATTCGCGGAGCTATCAGCAAAGCCGGCGGTAGCCAGCAATCAGACGATACGAATAAAGCGGATGGTCCAGTTTCGCCAGCCAAAAAAGCGACCAAACAAACGAACATTATTGGTTCGGCCATGAGGCCTGTTCTGGATACTGTTGAACAAGTAGCTCCGACGGATGCCAACGTGTTGATTTTGGGCGAGAATGGTACCGGTAAAGACTTGGTTGCGCGTGCTATTCATGACCAGTCGCATCGGCGTGATAAGCCCTTTGTCAGCGTTGACGTAGGCGCTCTGACTGAAAGCTTGTTTGAGAGTGAGGTATTTGGTCACGTTAAAGGAGCCTTCACTGATGCTCGTGACGACCGTGCAGGCCGGTTTGAAGAAGCCAATGGCGGCACGATTTTTCTGGATGAAATTGGTAATCTGAGCCCTGCCCAACAGGCTCGTTTACTAACGGTTTTGCAACAGCGACAAGTAACGCGTGTTGGATCGAACAAAGCCCGACCCATTGATGTGCGGCTTATTTGCGCTACCAACGCTGATTTGAATGAACGTGTTGCCGAGCGGGCTTTCCGACAGGATTTGCTTTACAGGATCAATACGATCGAACTTCACCTGCCTGCCCTTCGTGAACGTCCATCCGATATTGGACCATTAGCAGAACATTTCCTGAAAAGATATGCGAAGCAATACAATCGCTCAATTTCGGGTCTAAGTCCGGCATTGTTAGCGGAAATGAAGCAATACCGTTGGCCAGGTAATGTTCGGGAGTTGCAACATGCGGTGGAAAGGGCCGTTATTTTGGCTAAACCTGATGTGCCAGGAGCTACTCAGGGGACTTTGCTGGAGCCGACGAATTTTATCTTCAAAAATGGTTCGGCATCCGTGTCGCCTGTGAACGAAACGCTGCAACTGGAGGATATGGAACGTCAACTTATTCAACAGGCCATGCAAAAGCATCGGGGCAGTATTACCGACGTAGCCAGAGAGTTGGGCCTATCAAGACAGGCGTTGTACAGAAGATTGGAGAAATTTGGGTTGTAAACAGTATTTACTCTGAGCGAGTAATTACTTAAGTCGATCTAGTAGCAGGGTCAGTACTTGCTCAATTTTTTGATTAACCTGTACAAACCCTTCTCTCATTTCAGTTCGTAGCTCATCAATTTGAGCCTGTTGTTGCTCGAACCGATCATCAATTTGCTGCTGTTGCTGGTCGAACCGTTCATCAACCCGCACAAATCGATGATCGACTTGATCAAACCGTTCATCAACTCGCACAAATCGATGATTGACTTGGTCGAAACGTTCATCAACTTGTACAAATCGATAATCAACTTGATCGAACCGTTCATCAACCCGCACAAATCGATGATCGACTTGGTCAAAACGTTCGTCCACCCGCACAAATCGATCGTCGACCTGATCAAATCGTTTGTCCACCCGTACAAATCGATCGTCGACCTGATCAAATCGTTCATTAACTTGTGTAAAACGAAGATCAACTTTTTCAAATCGCTGACGTATTTCAATCGTCAAATCAGCGACTCCTCGGGCAGCAATTTCAGCATTGGCATCAGCCCGAGTGGCTATGACAAGAATCTGTCCATTTGATTCGATCAGACGGTCAGTTTTCTGCGCTACATCAGCTAATACAGGTTCGATTTGATCAAGACGTTTATCAGGAGTCATGCGGTGGTATAAATTTCCCGTAAATAAACGAAGTTTTCATTAATAATTACAAAGGCAAGTTTTTCGCTAATTTAAGCGTGTCCCAACTCAGTGGCGATGTCTACTCTGGATTGCTGTACGACGTCATCAGGAGTTCGTCCGGCAGGCTCTATTGGCGAGAGTACCGTCCACGACATTTTTGAAAACGAGGTAAGCGGGAATAATCCTTTTGGGTTGAAATGCCCTGTTCCCCGAATGGCAATTGGGACGACAAGCGCGTTAGGCGCCCGTTTTAACAAAGTAGCTACCCCGCCGGTTACAAATGGACGCATTTCGCCGGTTGCAGATCGGGTTCGGGTGCCTTCGGGAAAAATAACGGCCGATAAATTGTTCTGTTGAATAAGCTTTCCCAATCGGGCAATCTCAACAATCGCCTGCTTGGGGTCTTTGCGATCAATGAGCGCAGCACCGCTTTTTCGCAAGTTGTACGACACGCCCGGTATGCCATGCGCTAGTTCGACTTTAGATACAAAGGTGGGCGTGTGTCGACGCATAAACCAGATAATTGGCGAAATGTCGAACATGCTCTGGTGGTTGGCTATAAAAATAATCGGCCGGTCGGTGGGGAGGTTAGTTTGTTGTGTAAAGTCAATGGTGCTGCCCGTGAGATACCAGCCATAGGCGATACAGGCGTTCATCCAGTCGACCGTTTTTTTGTGGGCAGGTCGGCCAAATACGTTAAATGCAATGACCTGAGCCACATGGAAAATACAAAGCACTAACCCGAAATAAAGCAGGTAAACGCAGCTTAAAAGGTAATCAAGAAGTTTTTTCATACAGGCGACAAGTGTCGGCGCGGCAATTAGTTTATCCCAAAATTAAGCATGAGTCGCGTATAGTCGGGAAGAAAAACGAAAGCGAATCTAAAACATCGACTCTTTTAGCCGAACTTTGTAGTCACTAAGGGAAATTGAACTGTTTTGTTGTTACTTGTTATATGATTTTATCTGGCACACGTTTGGATGTTATGCGATTCGTCGGCGAAAAAATCGACGCTTCTGTTGATGAATTTCTTAAGCCTATCGAGACTAATTGGCAACCGTCCGATTTTCTGCCCGATTCGACAAAAGATTCATTTCTGGACGATATAAAACTACTGCGCGAAAGCACCCGTGAGCTTTCGTACGATTACGTAGCCGTACTGGTTGGCGATACCATCACCGAAGAAGCGTTGCCCACGTATGAGTCGTGGCTGATGGACATGGAAGGCATCCAGCAGGGCGAACCCGGCGGCTGGACGCGCTGGATTCGTAGCTGGACGGCCGAGGAAAATCGGCACGGCGATCTGCTCAATAAATTCCTGTACCTATCGGGCCGGGTCAACATGCGGGCGATGGAAGTATCGACCCAGTACCTGATTGCCGATGGTTTCGACATTGGAACGGGCAAAGACCCCTACCGCAATTTCGTTTACACCTCGTTTCAGGAACTGGCGACCAACGTATCGCACCGCCGGACGGCTACGCTGGCTAAACAGGCGGGTTGCAATCAGTTGTCGAAAATTTGTGGTGTAATTGCTTCCGACGAGATGCGCCATGCCAAAGCCTATAAAGATTTTGTCCGGCAGATTTTTGAAGTCGACCCCTCCGAAATGATGCTGGCATTTGAAGACATGATGCGGAAGAAAATCGTAATGCCCGCTCACTTCCTGCGCGAAACGGGCGTGAAAATCGGTCAGACATTCAGCCACTTTTCGGATGCGGCACAGCGTTTGGGCGTGTACACTACCTACGATTATATTGAGATTGCGGAATCGTTGCTGGTTGACTGGAAAATCGATTCCATCACCGATCTGAACGATGCTGGTCAGCGGGCCCGCGATTATGTCATGGCGCTGCCTGGTCGTTTGCGTCGGATTGCCGAACGGACCAAAGTACCTACCCTGGAGTACCCATTTAGCTGGATTGCGGGCTAGCATGAACCAATTCGTTATCGGCATAGGCTGGCGTATTCTTGGCATTATTATCCTGACCAGTGCCATAACGTACTTCTGGTTGCAGGAGGTTAATGGCCTGATGCTGTTTCCATTAGCCATACTTCACATCGTGATAACGGTCAATCTGTACCGTTATGTGACCAGCCTTAACCGTAAATTGACCCGGTTTCTGGAATCGGTGCGCTATTCCGATTTTGCCGTTTCGTTTCGGGCCGATAACAACCTGGGGCCTTCCTTTTATGAACTCAACGACCAGTTCAATGAAGTACTGGACGCGTTCCGGCAGGCGCGGGCCGAAAAAGAAGCCAACCTCCACTATGTCAACACGATTGTTCAGCACGTTAGCGTTGGTCTGCTGACCTTCGATGTTAGCGGACAAGTGGAGCTGGTGAATCAGGCTGCCCTTCGGTTATTGGGCATTTACCGATTACGGACCCTTAATGACCTGAACGCGACTCACCCCGAACTAAGTGAATTGTTGCTCTCGGCGAAAGCATCGCCTACGCCCGTTTCGTATCAGACGGGTGCCGATGGCGAACTGTCGGTGCGTTGTACGGCAGTGCGGTTGCGGGGACGACTGGTTACAGTGGTCTCGTTGCAAAACATCCGTTCGGAATTACAGCAACGCGAACTCGATGCCTGGCAGAACCTGACCAAGGTGTTGCGGCATGAGATCATGAACTCTATTACCCCAATTGTATCGTTGGCGGGCACCATGCGCGACATTGTCGAGACCGATTTGTTGCCATTTGCCTTACCGAGTGATAATGCGTTCAATGCGATCCCCTCGGTGGTTGGCGAATCAATCAATGACCTGCGCGATGCCCTGACCACCATTGAGCAACGGGGGGCGGGTATCATGCAATTTGTGGATGCCTATCGGAATTTCACTACCATTCCGCAACCGATTTTTGCCGATGTGCCTGTTGAACCGCTCTTACGAACGGTTGTGCAGTTGACCCAGGCTAATGCTCCTCAGTGTCAGATTGCGTTTACGGTTGGATCACCCAATCTGGCGATTCGTGCCGATGCTTCCCAAATTGAAATGGTGCTCCTGAATCTGGTAAAAAATGCCGTAGAGAGCGTTGAGAAAGGTATTGTCCCCATTATCAACATCAGTGCGGAATCGTTAGGGCCACACGTAGTCATTCGCGTAACGGACAATGGGCCGGGTATTGAACCGGAAGCCCTGGAGCAGATCTTTATTCCATTCTACACCACCAAGAAAACCGGCTCCGGCATCGGCCTGAGTTTATCCCGCCAGATCATGCAGCTCCACAACGGCCAACTCACCGCCGATTCTCACCCCGGCGCAGGGAGTACGTTTAGTCTGACGTTTTAATAATTTCGTTATACTTACAGAAACTTCGAGCGTTTGATACATCTGATGCTTATTTAACAAGCAAATGAAGTAGCTTATGATCCATCCATTTTTAGCCGATCAGTTGCCAATCGTCACACGAATTCTAAAAGAGAATGGCGTGAAAAGGGCGTATGCGTTTGGCTCAGTTTGTACGGATCGATTTACAGAGACGAGTGATGTTGATCTGCTTATTGGTTTTGACGAAAGTTTAGATCCAGTGAGCTATAGTGAAAATTACTTTACAATTGCCCACGCGTTAGAATCGGTATTGAACCGCCCTGTCGATTTAGTAACCGAACGCTCCCTCAAAAATCCTTATTTCATAACAGTACTGGAGCAAACGAAAACGGCAATTTATGAATAACGACGTTCGTAAATGGCTAGTAGATATTTTGGAAGCGATCGACCATATCGATGTTCATTTAGATGGCCAACGCGATTTTAAAATCTATCAAAATAGTATCACGATTCAACGCGCTGTTGAACGAGAAATAGAAATTATCGGAGAAGCAACTAATCGCATTTTAAAAGTAAATGACACAATAGCCATATCCAACGCTCGCCGGATTGTTGATCTGCGCAACCGGGTTATTCATGCTTATGATGCAGTAGATGAAATAATTGTGTGGAGTGTGGTTGTGAAAAATTTACCTATTCTAAAACAGGAAGTTGAGGCTGTTTTAGAATAGGTAATAAGATTACTTATCGTACGTGTTGGTTTGCTTTGTGATCTTCAATAAGTTTATCTGCTTAGACTGTATTATCCCTTCTACACCACATAATATATTTTACCCTGTATAGGTTGACTTTTAGCTTCTTTCCATTTGAATTTCATACGTTAAATAGAAATAGTGTTTAGCTTTTGAAAGAGCGTACATAGGTTACGTTCTTAACGAATAGGTTTGTGTTTCAGGTAACCTGGCACCTGCATATTCTATGGCTCAAAAAGCACAAGCACTCGATTATCAATGGGCAAAAACTCTCTACGAACGGCACCCGGTGCTGGCAGCTTTTCGGAAGCGAGTGGATGGCTTTTCGATCATGGTATCGTGTTTACACGAAGCGTTTGAGCAGCGTCGCCAGAGTCGTTATCTTGAGCCCGATCTGATTAACCGCATCACCGACTTTTTACTGGCCATCGATCAACTGGATACTAGCGCCAGGGCGCCCCGCGATTATCTGGACGAATGGACAAAAGATGGGATGCTACGTCGGTTTTACGATGATTTGCTTCATGATGAGCCATTTTACGAACTAACACCCGACGCTGTTCTACTGTTACGTTGGCTTCAGGAGCTTGATCAGCATGAGTTCATTGGTACAGAATCTCGACTGCGGGTTTTGTTTGATTTGCTGGAGCAGTTAGCCTACCGGAGTTCGGGCGATAAAGCGACGCGAATTGAGCAGTTGCGCCGGGAAATTCGGGAGCGCGAAGCCGAAATTGATCGGATTGAACGCGGTGAACTCGACATATGGAACGATACGCGTATCCGCGAAAATTTTCAGTTGGTACAGGAAACCGCCCGGCGATTACTAGCCGACTTTCGGCAGGTAGAGCAGAATTTTCGGGATATTGACAGGAATTTGCGAGATGAAATTCTAACAACCTCGCTCTCCAAAGGACGTCTTTTAGATAAACTCTTTTCAACGATTGACGAGCGTATCTGGGAACACGATCAGGGAAAAAGCTTTCGAGCCTTTTGGGAGTTGCTCATGAATCAGACGAAACAGGATGAATTCGATGCGTTAATGAGTGAAGTGGTCCAATTGCCTGCGCTTCAGGATGCAACATTGGCGTTGCGTGATCTCGAACGGCTCAAATTCGATCTGGTTGAAGCTGGAGGGCATGTTAACAGAGCCAATGATTTGATCATAAAAAGCTTACGTCGACTGATCGAGACCAATTTCTTTCGGGAGCATAAGCACGTTTTGCAAAAGATCGAATCGGTACTGGAACTAGCTGTCCGCATAAAATCGCAGCCACCCAAAGAGCGCGATCTGATGCATATTGATGGCAAACCGCAACTCGATTTCTTTCTGAATCGCCGGTTATTTCGACCGCCTATTGTGGCTACTATTCGTTCATTAGCTTTAGAAGTCGGCGAACAGGATGCCGATATATCGGCTCTTCTGACTGACGATGATGTTTCATTGGAGCAACTGGAAGCGAATGTGGGCCAATTATTACGTCATCGTCCACAGGTTTCGCTAGCAGTCATGCTGACCGAATTCCCTCCTCAAAAAGGACTGGCCGAGATTGTTGGCTATCTGACTTTGGCAACCCAGAGCGAAGCCCAGAACAAGGCCACTGTTCGGGAGGATACGCAGGATGAAATAACCTTTGCTACTGAGGAGGGATTGAGGACGCTGCAATTGCCGAAAATAATTTTTGTTCGATAATTCTTCTGACAGGATTTACAGGATGAACAGGATTTTCTTGAGCAAATAATCCTGTTCATCCTGTAAATCCTGTCAGAGAAAAATTGTTATGTCAAAACCTATACTGCAATGGATATCGCTCAAATCGAAAAGGCGCAGGTGTTGGGTGCGCTTTACAAAGGCCCACTGTTTCAACAACAGGACAATCCAGTACGAGACCGGCTCTGGCGTCTGCTGCTGAAACACCAGCATAGTGTTCGCAAACACGTTGCCGAATGGGGTGGTGATCTGGAACTCGACGAGGCTGAAGGATACGCCCGCTTTATTGAACTCGACGTAGAAGACGATATCCGTGACCAACTTCCTACGATTATTGAAAAGAGGCAACTCAATTACCCAACTACGCTGCTTGTTGTGATTCTTCGGAAGCAGTTGATTGAGCACCAGTGCTTTTCAGTCGAAAACATGCTGCGCGTGAACCGGGCTGATATTCACGAGCAGTTAACCAATTTCCTGAACGCTGGTCAGACCGATGAAGCTAAAATCCGTGACCGAATCGATGAATCAATCAATACGCTCGAACGATACGGTTTGCTACGTAGTCTGGGGAGCGAAGGCAATGAATATGAAGTTCGGCGGATTCTCAATTCATTTGTCGACATAGAATTCATCAGCGAGTTTGAAGAAAAACTTCGCCAATACGCACTCACCTATTTCAAGCAAGCACCTGACCATGACGCCGACTGACACCTTCGCTAAAGCAGGCTATCGCTTATGCCGCCTGGAAGTACTAAACTGGGGTACGTTCAATAAGAAAGTCTGGCATATCGAACCCAACGGCGATAATGCCTTACTAACGGGCGATATCGGCGCAGGGAAATCGACGCTGGTAGATGCCTTAACCACGCTGCTGGTACGGAATGATCGGATTACGTATAACAAAGCCGCTGGGTCCGACAAGCGGGAGCGTAACCTGAAATCCTATGTACTGGGAGCGTTCAAGGGCGAAAAGCTGGAAACATCGCACAAAAGTAAAGCGGTTTATCTGCGCGATCCAGCCACGACCCATACCGTTATACTGGCTTATTTTACGACCCAAAATACCAATCAGGTAGTCACGCTGGCGCAGGTATTTACGGTACCCGACATAACAGATTCACCCAATAAGTTTTTTGTTGTTTCGGAACGGGAACTGATGATTCGACAGCATTTTACCGGCTTCGATAGTATCCGCGACCTCAAACGGCGGCTAAAGGAGCAGAAGGAGTGGGTATATGATACGTTCGAGGATTATTCGACCCGGTTCCGGTCACTATTGGGCATTCGGAGCGAAGAGGCCCTCGATCTGTTCTACCAGACCATTTCCATGAAGCAGGTGGCTAACCTGACCGATTTTGTACGGGCCCAGATGCTGAGTAAAACCGACATCGATCAAACGATTGACACCGTCATTCGGCGATTTGACGATTTAAACGCAGCCTACGAAGCAGTGCAGCAGGCCCGATACCAACTAAAATTGCTGGAGCCCGTTACCAGCCGCTGGCGGGACTATCAGCAACAGGAAACTGTTATTGCTGATCTGGCTCAGTTAGCTGAGGAATTGCCCGTTTTTTTTGCCTATCACAAAGCCCAGATTTATCGGGAAGAATTGGAGGCTTATGATACCTATTATGGGATTGAGGCTGGGAAACGGGATGAACTGGAACGTGAAGTGGATGCGCTTATCAGTCGCCTGAATGACTTGCGTATAGCTCGAGAAACATCATCGGTTGGGCGTCGGCTTACGGCTATTGGGCAGGAAATTGACCAAAAAAATGATGTTCGTGCCAAGCGGACCGCCAACGCCAAGCGCTACCGTGAGTTGTGTGAGACACTTTCTCTGCCCGTGTCATTAGACGTTGAAACATTTACAGCCAATCTGCGACAGTTAAATACTGTTGCCGAACAGCTTGAAAAACGCCGAAGTGCCGCACAGGACGAACGTGATCGGCTGCTGAAAAAACTTCAACAACTGACTGATGACCGCAACGAACTTCAGGATGAAATTTCGTCACTCAAACAACGCAAAACGCAGATTCCGGGCGATTGGCTAACGATTCGCCAGCGGATTGCTGAAGCCGCTGGGTTGGCTGAGTCCGATCTGCCCTTTGCGGGTGAACTAATTCGGGTAAATCCAGACGATAGTGCTTGGGAAGGGGCTATCGAAAATCGACTGTACGGGTTAGGGTTGAGTTTGCTGGTCCATGATGCCGACTACAGCCGCGTGGCGGAGGTGATGGAGCATATCAAATTGGGCAAACGAGTGGTGTATTACCGAACCATCGGTCATGAGCATCGGTACGTTGACCGGGTTTCGTCACAATCATTAGTGAATAAGGTGGATATCAAAGAGGACAGTCCGTTTTATGATTGGCTGGATACGCAGCTTCGACAGGAACATAATCTTATTTGCTGTGAATCGGTGGAGGAATTTCGCCGGACGCCTTACGCCATGACTCGTAATGGGCAGGTAAAAATGGGCAAAATGCGGCACGAAAAAGACGATCGCCGTGACCTTACTAACCGCCGAAACTACGTACTGGGTTGGAGCAATGAAGAGAAAATCAGTGCACTGATTAATCAGTTGTCGCTGCTTGATGAGCAATTTGGCCGAACCAAAAAGCAATTTGATGAACAGGAACGGATGCTCAAGCAATTGGGTGATCAGGAGCGAGCTGTGGATGAACTGCGTAAACAACGCGATTTTTCGGAACTGGACTGGTCGCGCACGGCTGCCGAAATTGAACAGCTCGAAACAGAGCGGCTGGCATTGACCGAACAATCATCGGAATTGAGTCGGCTGGAGGAGGATATTGCGAATACCGATCTAAAACTTAAAGCAAAAAAGGAAGCCTACAAGAAACAGGCCGAGGAGGTGGGTCGCTTGAAAAACCAGACCACAGCACTGGCTCAGAAACTCTATGATGCACTCGATACGCTGGGCGTAGTGAGCCAGGATGCCGACTTGCTGGAATCGTTTTTCCGGAGCGACGACGACATCATGGAGCAACTACCGCTCTGGCTGCAACGACTCAACCGATTGGCCATTCCTAACGATCAGCTTTCTGATGCCCACAAAGCGGCTATTCACGACCGCCTTGACATCCAGAGTCTGAATGCCAATACTATTGAGCGGAAAGAAGAAGAACTTCGTAAACAATTGACTGGTAAAGAGGGTGAGATCGACAAATTGAATGGGCAAAAAGAACGCACCGGACAGGATGTTGTCAAAAAGATGCAGCAGTTCTGTAATGCGTTTCCTGTCGAAAGTCGTGATTATGAGGCACGGGCCATGCCAACTGCCGCCCGCGATTATGAAGAATTATACCAGCGTATCACCGACGATGATTTACCGCGTCACCAGGAGCGTTTCCGGAAAGAACTGAAGGAGGGTACTATCAACAGCATTGTGCACCTGCAAATGCAGCTTGGTAAATCGGAAAAAGACGTAAAGGATAAAATTCAGAAAATCAACGAACGGCTGGCCGAAATTACCTACGATCCTACGCTGGATACCTACATTCAACTGGTGCCCGAGCCCGTTACAACGTCCGACATTGTTACGTTCCGAAATGACCTGCGTAACTGCCTGAGTAATACATCGGGCGACGTTGACAATTATGCTGAGCGGAAGTTCGCCGATGTTAAACAGATTCTGGACAGGTTGATGAGTCAGGACGAAGTAGACCAGCGATGGCGTACCAAAGTGACCGATGTACGCCAGTGGTATTCATTCGGGGCCAGCGAACGCTATAAGGAGAATCATGCCGAGAAGGAGTATTACAGTGATTCGTCGGGTAAATCGGGTGGGCAAAAGGAAAAACTGGCGTATACCATTCTGGCGTCGGCCATTTCGTATCAATACAATATTGCCTGGGAAGGCTCTCCACGTACGTTTCGGCTCGTGGTCATTGACGAAGCCTTCGGACGTGGCTCTAAAGAAAGCACCCGTTATGGGTTGGAACTATTCGGGCGAATGAACCTGCAACTGCTGATTGTAACGCCCGGCGAAAAAGTCAACATCATCCAGCGATACGTGCAGCATGTGCATTACATTGCCAAAGGGACTGACGAACTATCGAAGGTGCGGAACTTAACCATTAAGGCATACCAGGAGGCCAAAGAGTTGCACAAAACTGCATTGACCGATGATTAGTCCCGACGAAGTTCGCCGGAAAGCTGAACGCTGGTGGCTCGACGTGCTCCGTGCCCGACTCAATGGATCGATCGAAGGCTTCTTCCCGAAGGATATTCCGCAGATTGGCTTAGACAAAGCCGCCGATAAACTTGCCCGGTTTATTACGATTCGGGAGGAACAGGAAGCCCTGCATCAGCAATCGAAAGCGGTGCGGGGCTTCGGCTATTCGTTGGAGTGGACAACGCAGGGAAGTAAGCTGGTGGGCCAGAATGCTTACATTACCCGCATTTATCTGGATGGCCTTGAGGATTTCCTGAAGCTAACGGGCAAAGCGGCTGATTACGCTGTTTTTGTACAGACTATCGAACAGATTCAGACAATAGCGCCCGCGTTGCTTCCTTTGTTGGAACGTATACCTCAGTTAATCCTTGAACAGGCTGATAAATGGCCCGATTTGTTAAAGGTAACCGCCTATTTTCTGCAACATCCAAAACCGCAGCAATACGTACGGAGCCTGCCCATTGCCGTGCCAACCAAGTTTATCGAGACCAACCGCCCTGTTTTACGCATTCTCCTCGATCACCTGATTCCCGATCACCTGAACGCCGACGAAACCGATTTCTACAAACGCTTTCATGTGTATGTAGAAGAACCGTTAGTTAAGATTCGGTTTCTGGATGCGTCGCTACGTATACACCCCGCGTTATCGCACGTTAGCGTTTGGTTGAGCGAATTTCGAGCGTTGACTTTGGCCGGAAGTCGTGTGTTCATCATCGAAAACCTGACCTCCTTTCTGACCTTCCCGAACCTCCCCGACAGTATTGCCATCTGGGGTGGAGGTTTCGCCGTTACATTGCTGGGTGGCACAGACTGGCTGCACGACAAACAACTCTACTATTGGGGCGACCTGGACGCCCACGGTTTCCAGATGCTAGACCAGTGCCGCAAACTCTTCCCCAAAGCGCAATCAATCCTCATGGATCGCGCTACGTTCGATGCACATAAGCACCTCCTTACCAAAGGTGAATCAACCTCTGTACCGGAATTAGCTTTTCTGACGGATGAAGAACAATCGTTATTTCAACTGCTCAACCGCAACGGCTGGCGTGTGGAGCAGGAGCGATTGGGGGAGAGGTGGGTGAGGGAGATTGTTAAAGAAATAATGATCTCTTATTGATCATTATTTTATGCAGTTCCTCTCCTTCATCTTCAAAAAAGTGAGCTAGAATTTGCAAGTCTCATTTTTATTGACATGATTTGTCCAAAAATAATCGTCCAAATAAAATGGACAAGACATCTATCGGCCGTAATACGTTTAGTGACTGGTTACGACAATGTCGTGAGCGGGCTGACTGGCCCCTGCGTAAAGTTGCCGCACAGCTAGATATTGACACAAGTATTGTGGCCAAAATTGAAAAAGGCCAACGTAAAGCTACCCGTGTTCAGGTTGAGCAACTAGCTGCTTTGTTTAATGAGCCATTTGAGGACGTATTGGTGCTGTACCTTTCTGATCAGGTAGCCTATGAGCTAGCTGACGAAGCCTGCTCAGATGCTGTACTACGAGCCGCTGAAGAAAAAATTAAATACTTGCGGGCAAAGAATGCTGTGCAGGGGGAGTTAGATTTTTGATCTTTTGCTGTCATTTACTTTTTTATTTTATGAGTGGAAAGCTAAAAGTTGCATCTTTTTTCGCGGGTATTGGCGGATTTGACCTTGGCTTTGAGCGAGCAGGTATGGAGACTGTTTATCAATGCGAGATTGACAAGTTCTGTAACAATATTTTACATCACCACTGGCCACACGTAAAAAAAGACACAGATATAACTACAGTTGATTATGCAGATGTCCCTGAATCTGATGTTTGGTGTGGAGGATTCCCATGCCAAGATTTATCGCTGGCGAGAGCAAGGTCTCGCGATGGGCTTAACGGGAAACGATCTGGACTCTTTTACCGATTCGCTGACCTACTTAGTAGAACTTTACCATCCATTGTTGTTCTCGAAAACGTACCAGGTTTACTCACTGCAAACGGAGGACGAGATTTTAGAGTCGTCATTCAAACGTTGGCCGAACTCGGGTATGGTGTGGGATGGCGTGTGCTTAACAGCCGATATTTCGGAGTCCCCCAGTCACGTCAACGAGTCTACATTGTTGGATGTCATCGTAATCCAAGACGTACCGCTGAAATACTTTTTGAGCCCGAATGCGGCACGAGGCATCTTGAGAAGGGTCGAAAACCAGGGAAGGAAACTGTTTCCCCCTTTATGGAAAGCGTTGACCTTACTAGCCGAAAAGGAATAGAATTAATACAGGATCCGCCAATTGCTCCTAAAATGGGTTTTTGTTTGGCAGCGACAAGTGGACGCCATACAGGTACTGACTGGAGCAGAACTTATATTCCTTATCGGGATCGTGTACGAAGGCTTACTCCAGAAGAGTGCGAAGGCTTGCAAGGCTTTCCAAAAGATTGGACAATGCCTGATGGATTGTTCAACACCAAAGATGATATTGATAGTTTGCGTTACCATGCTCTTGGTAACGCGGTTTCAGTACCTGTAACGGAGTGGCTCGGACAGCGTATTTTGGCGACACAGGAAATTGAATCGATTACTGTCGAAACACTTATCGGTGAAGATTCCGTATTAGTATAATTTCAACTCAAATGCCACAAACATTACCTGGCTTTTATATAGTCCGGTTAGGTCCTAGAAAAGCTGACGAAGATAATTTACGCGGCTCATTTATTCGTCCTGACGTAGATATACGGAATTTTGATATTGGAGGTGACTATCGTAATTACTATGATAAAACAGTTTGGGAAAAAAATATACCAAATGAAATTGTCATGGATTTTGGGCAACCACCGAGAGTTACTGTTCAAGCAACTGGTAAAGACCAGAAATCTACTTATAACTTAAAGCCAGAGATTGGAGATATATTGATACTTGTACATGGCTCTCGTAATCCGAGTGGCGACGGTCCTAATGCAAGAAGGGGGTTGATAGGACTAGCTCAAGTTGAAGATGTATATTTTTACAGGGATAAACAATTAACTAAACCTGTTCCTGCAGAAAACATCAATCAATTTATATGGGCTAAAACGCGCTGTTCACTTAGAGCTAAAGTATTAACAACGGCAGAACACTTTCTAATAACCCCAGAAGAGTTTAAGAGATCAACTTATTACAAAAAATCCGGTCTAAGTGAGCAAGAAACGACACTTGGGATTGGATCAACATCGGCATCTGGCAACATCAGTAGCTTATTTAGTGAAGATAATCCAAGTGAAAACAGAAAGAAAGTAATTAATCTTCTGGCACTATTTAAGCAGTTTAACCCGAAAGTATCTGAAGATTTAGCTGATACAGTTCTTGCAAGGTACGTACCAGATGAAGTAACAGAACTTAAAGCTACAATTGATTTAGGAGCAGTCGACCCCAAGTCGAAAGGTAGTAAGATTGGAATGTCTGATCTTAGAAAAACCTCTAAACAAAAAATCTACTTTGGCGCGCCTGGAGCGGGAAAATCACGGCAGGTGCAGATTGACACGAAGGGAATGACTGTGTTCCGTACTACATTCCATCCTGATACGGATTATGCTGGTTTTGTTGGAGCATACAAACCAGCGCTCGTTAACGATGGGAAAGGAAACAATACAATCACGTATTCCTTTGTGCCACAGATATTCACAAAAGCCTATCTACAGGCATGGAATGATCTTGATACGCCAGTTTGCCTGATTATTGAAGAGATTAATCGAGGCAACTGCGCTCAGATTTTTGGCGACCTTTTTCAACTTCTTGACCGCGATTCCAGTACCGGCTTTTCGAAATACACATTAAATGCTGATACTGATCTAGCCAGTTACTTAGCTGTTAAACTGATCGGTCCAAAAACCTATGTAGGTCATACAGGTGGTTATGATCAGTTGATGCTGCCACCTAATCTACTGATCTATGCCACTATGAATACCTCCGATCAGTCGTTGTTCCCTATGGACAGCGCTTTCAAACGGCGGTGGGATTGGCAGTACATTCCAATTGATTATAAAGACGCGAGTACACTACATATTCAAATCGGCGAGTTGCGCTACAATTGGGGAGTGTTCATTGAAGCCATCAATCCGTTAATTTACGATCTTAAAGGTAGTGAGGACAAGCAGCTAGGAAACCGCTTTATTGATCCTGCCGATAACGTAGTTTCATCCGACCAATTTCGGGCCAAAGTCCTGTTTTACCTCTGGAACGAAGTCTGGCGCGATGAGCACGAATCAGGGAATACAATTTTTCAGGAGAAAGCTGCATCGGGCGAGCTTACCCAGATTAAAACATTTGGCGATCTGTTTCGAGGAACGCCTGATGAGCAAATCAGCCTTTTGCAACGCTTTATGGATGCGAACGGCATCGTACCTGAATGACAATTCTGTTTGAAGAATATCCTTATGAAACTTCCCATCTGTCGGCTTTGCTACCAGAACGATATTACTGGCCTGTTTCGCCAACGCACAGTAAAGTGCCGTTTGTAGGATATTGCCATGCAGATAAACAGGCAGTTGTTATTCTTCCCAAAGTATTTCTTCAAAACGGCCTTTTTCTAGGTGATTATTTGCCCGATGATCTCCGACAGTTACCATATCGTCCAGATATTCGACAGAAGCTCAAAACAGAACAGCGGCTTGATTTTTTATTTACGATCTCAACATGGCTGTATTTAGCCATCCGTCAGTATCAACGCCAACACCCTGATAACGAAATAACTGAAGCAGTTGGCCTACCAACAGTTATTAGTACTGCTGACCGGCACTCAGCAACCGAACTGGATTGGGTGTTGAGCTTATTGTAATGCCTCTCTTCTTACATTTCTAAAAAAGCGTAGTACGGCCCAGCGCGGACAGACCGATTGGAACCGAACAGTGTCACGCCAGCTCCCAACGTTAGATGAAACTGGGCGACCAATTTATAGTCAAACTTTTACCAAACAGCGGGCCATTAACGTCGATGAGGAACTGATTGTGTTGTTTCTTTTAGTGTTAGATGATTTGAGGGCACGGTATTATTTGCGAATTGATTTACCCAACGTTTATACATTACCAACCGGCTCTGAACGGACTGCATTACTTCGTAATGGACTGCGTCGTCTCCGACCGATTCGCTACAAGTATTTTTCTGATCAATTATTACGCTTGTGGAATCTTCTTTGTGGGTATTTTTCCAATCAGGACCGTGTTAGTAGTAATCGTCATTTACCTGAAGTAACATTAGCGCGCGATTTTAACCGCATTTTTGAGGATATGATTGATAATCTATTATCCGATAAATCAGCCCTTGATCGCTTCAAGCTACAGAAGGATGGTAAAGAACTTGATCACATTTTCGACTACAGGGATTTAGTAAATGTAGATCATATCTATTATATCGGCGACAGTAAGTATTATAAAGATACGACTCGATTTGGTAGAGAATCCATTCATAAACAGTATACATATGCTAGAAATGTTATTCAGTATAACATCGACTTACTGAATAAAAGCAAATTAAAGCAGCCCTTATATTACCGTGATCCCTTGACAGAAGGTTATAACCCTACGCCTAATTTTTTTATAAGTGCAGTAGTGAATAGTCAGCTAACCTGGAACGATCCCAGCTTAACATTTACTGAAAGTATAGAGCCACCTAATCATCATTTTCCCGGCAGGCTATTTGATCGTGATACGTTGTTGCTACAAGCGTATAATATCAATTTTCTTTACGTTCTTTCAGCATATGTGTCTGGAAATCGGACAGATCATGACCGTTTTCAAAAACAAACCAGGACATTATTTAGGCAAAAGCTAGTGAATTATCTGCGGGAAAATTATGCCTTTTATAAAGTTACTCCCTTAACATTTTCTTTGAACGATTTCGTCTCTCAGCATTTTCAAAAGCTGATTGGCAGAATGTACCGCCCATCTGAGTTTACTGACGCTATTTTAATAGCATATCCTAAAGCTGAATTGATAAATTTAGAGAAGCTTTTTGGAGAGTCGGCGCAAGTGGAACCGTTTGATTTGACATAAACCTACGTAGCCTCGAAACTCATCGATCATGTTCGATATACTCGACTTCGCACAGGGCATTTTGGCGGGGCAAATTAACCCGACTCAATCCGTAGTGGGTTTACCATCGCCCAACCGTCAGCATCTAGCTGCCATCATTGCGTATCAGCAGCTCGTAGATAACTGGGATGAGGATGAGGCCATTGCGCCAGCGCATCAAACTGTACTGGCGGCACTGGATATTGCGCTGCTTCTTACGGCAACCGGGCAACCTATTTACCACACATCACCTGGCCCAGTAGGCGAAATTATGATTAATCTGCGCAAAGGTGATAAATCGGCTGAATTGCTGGCGTACCCAAACAATCGAATCAAATTTGTTCGTATTGAGCCTGATGAAGTTCCGCAACAAGGACCACTAACCCCAGAGTCGTTGCGGGAAACGTTACAATGGCTTAACCGATAATGTAGGATTGATGAATAGTACCCCCGTAGCAGACGAAGAACAACTATACCGGAGTATATACCGCTCGCCCTGGCATAAATATGTTGATCCCGACGGTCGGCCAACTTCAAGAAACTTTAATTTAAACTCAGGCCTAAGGACGAAGGAAAGCTGTCGGTCGATGTTGCCAGTCTGACTACACCTGAACAGTCTGTACGCGACCTCAGTAAGTTTGCACTGGCTTCTTTAGCTAATGCGGATGTACTACATATTGGTTTGTCAGCATTCCATGATCCTTGTACAGTTGAAGAACATGGATTTGAGAACCTTTCTCACGCCTACATTTGGGGTATGGACGAAGATGATGATACAATGCCAGCCTTGCTAGCACAGAAAGCCATAGTAATATTGAAATAACGGAGGCTCCTAAGAATCTTCCTCCCCAAACGTAGCCTTGGCCTCTGCGTCATAATCAATAATGAACCACTCATGGTAGAGCGTGGTCAGGTAAAAGCCTTCTGGTTGGAGGTCACCAATGGCAACGTATCCAGCTCCGAATATACTATCGTCGTAGGTAGTGTCTTTGAGGTAGACAACCAACTTGGCGCGGTCTTCGCTCCGAAAATGATGCAGAATGGTGACATTCGGATGGTGGCTTCGGCTCATGGGTAAAAGTATCCAATAATCGCCTATCGAGATGAACTGTGGGCGAGCGGCAACCGGGTCGAAGTTGGGTTCCCAGCGGAAAATCATATCGTCCGGCGAGTACGTTTTAAACTTCCACGCCCACGTTTCAGGGCCTTCGTGTTTCTCAATAATGCGATCCCAACGACTGCCCTTTATTCGGTCGAGTGTCTCGGGCGATAAATCTTCTACACGCATAATTTTTTACTATTTCTTCATGTCTTACACCCGATGTTGGCGTAAACGCTTCAGAACGTAGACAATGAATTACATTAATACACATTTCCCGGCCTGAACATCAGCTTCGACTTTCTTGTATTTCACGTCCTTCACGACTTTCCCATCCGTGTAGCGAACCGATACTTTGTCGTTACGTCCGGGCGTGGGTTGTACCTGACGCGGCATAGGGTAGCTACTCCGTTGCGACGGGAACAGCGCACCATTCGGGGGCGTATCATCGTCTTCGTCGTCCAGAAAATCCCATTCGCTTTCTTTCGGGTTGTTAATCAGATTCTCTTTACGTTCTTCGCGCCAGGCTTCCAGTTCTGGATTGGGATGGGCTTTGTGCCAGGCCGACGGATCGCGCAGATAGTCGTACTGCTCCAGTATGGAGCGTAGCGGTCGGTGGTCGGGCGGCAGCGACCGTTTGATCATTTCGCGCTCTACGTCAGCCAGGTCGCCTTGAATGTTCAGCGTAACCAGATTGCGGGCGTAGGCCGTTCGAATCAGTGGCATCAGTTCTGTGAGGTGTAACGTCGTTACGTCGCTGATCATGAACGCAATCAGGTCGGCGTCGAGCAGGTCTTCATCGTCGGCATGGTTGAGAAAATAGGCAAACACATCCGCGTACCAGGTCTGTGCCAGGGATTTCCATTCGGGGTAGTCCTGCACGGCCTGTTCCCAGGCGTTCGAGATGGTGCTTTTCGAATAGGTGTTCACATCCGGCTCCAGCATGAACGCCTTGAGGGCATCGGCCTGCTGAGGCAGCAATTGCCGGAAATAAGGTACATAAAAATCATCGGTATAATCGCCCCACCAGAAATCCCGAAAATCACCACCTTGCCGAAGTGTTTCCAGGACGGCCTCCAGACACTCGTCGGCTTGCAACTCAGTAGCCAGCAACAGGGCATGACTGGCAAAGTTGTGCCGTTTCTCATCCCAATCTTCCTCCTGAAAATGCTCGTACCGATAGATGGTATCGAGCAATACCTTCGACAAATCGGCAGTGAGCGACGGACGAGGTAGGGCCAGCAGCGTAGCAATTTTATCGGCCGGAATAGTATAGCCGTACTGATAAAGCCACTGAATTTCGGGGTGTTGGAAAATAGGCGGCTCGTTAGTCTGTTTGTCGCCCGCCCGAAACGAACCTTCGATGTTGATGGCATTGGCTAAACCTTCCTGCAACTGATCGAGGTTGTAGCGCATCCGGGCAAAATCCAGTTCTTGCTTCAGCGACCGTAATTGCTCTTTAGAATGATAGCCCAGCTCGGTCAGCAGCCGCAACCGGGTTTCGGCCGCATCGGGCTTGTTTTTCGCCAGATCGTAGGCAAACGCTACGTGCGTAAAGTTAGCTACCTCCGATACGTGAAACTCCGATCGGTCGGGATAAAACAGCGAAATGTCGGTAGGTGGACCGCCGAATAGTGCCTCTACGCCCTCGGTATCGTCCTGTTGTAAATACTGATGGGCTTTATTGGCTAGTCCCATCAGGTAGCGCGGATGCTGCTTCACGGTCTGGTCCAGTAACTCGCGGGCGCGGCTCTTCTGCCCCGTCAGTTCATAAGCCAGCATCAGGTAGTTTTTCAATATAGGTACATTAGGATACTGCTGAACCAGATTCTGCAACTGCTCTACCTGCCGCCGGTTGGGTCGGTTTCGCACAGCCTCATATAAACCTGCCAGTTGCGACTTAAGCTCCGGCGGTGCTGTTCCATCGTCGAGCGGGTCCCAGCTGATTTTGTAGCTAAGTTGTTGTAATCCCTTGACGGCGGGGAGTTTAGGTGAGTTGCTCTGGCCAAATAGGTCGGCGAGTTTATCGGGTAACGCCATGTGCGGAAAGCTTGTGTTGAGGGCGTAAAGATAAGGGGTATTTTGGGTTGGGGGATTGATCAGAAACGGTTACATGAGGAGTGAGTGAGGGAGCGATTGCCCAATGGAGACCATACACCGGGCTCATTATTGGGTATCTTTAGGGTTAATCTACCTTTGATGGCTAACCAGCCTAAACGACTAAACCTATGAAAAAGCTACTAAACTGTACGATAAGCCTGTTACTGATCGGGCTAATCAACACCGTAAATCTAGTGATAGCGCAGTCAATCCCACCGACTTCGCTTTCCATTGGTGCGGCCAAAGTAGACATAACACCCGCCCTGAGCGAGCTGAAAAAACCGTATTTCGGAATTAACGACAACATCTACTCACGGGCTGTCGTCATCAACAATGGCAGTAATACCGTGGCTCTCGTTTCGGTGGATATTGGTGGTATCAACGACGAAATGGCCGACCGTATCCTCGCGAAGATTAAAGTGCTATCGGGTATTCCTACCCAGAACATCCAGCTCACCGCCACGCATACGCACAGTGTCCCGTTTGGAATCAGTGGCGAGGCTTTTGAGACCAAAATTGCCAGTGCCGTTAAACTGGCGAAAGACAAGCTGCAACCCGCCCGTGTGGGCTATGGCGAAGGAGTATCCTACATCAACGTAAACCGCAACATCATCGACCCAGAAACCCGTCGTTGGTGGGAGGGACCCAACTACGATGGACCATCTGATAAAACCGTAGCTGTGGTTACCTTCGAATCGCTGGCCGGTAAACCCATTGCCATCTACTACAATTATGCCATGCACGGGGTTATCTCCGGGATGTTCGACAAGGTCAGCGGGGATGTGCCGGGAGCCGCGTCGCGGTATCTGGAAAACAACTTCGACGACGAGACCGTAGCCCTCTGGTCGACGGGGGCTTGTGGTGACCAGAACCCGATCTATTACCAGCAGACCTACGATTTGCGCGAGATTCGCGTGAAGGAGTACGCTAAACGAGGCATTGACATCAGCAACAAAATGCCTCCCGGTGGCGAAGGACTGGACCGGAGCGACCCCAAAGTGATCAAACTGATGGAGCAGCAAAAGCAGATGCTGCTGTCGATGGGGCAACTGCTGGGCGAGGAGGTGCTGCACACCATGCGGGGTATCAAGCGGAAAATAAGCAACCCCATTGTTCAGACCGATCAGCGCATCATCCACTGCCCCGGACGCAAGCGGCTGGACGAAGGTCGGGCAGGCTACGCGGGTACGTATGCCGACGCCGACTCGATTCCGATCCGGCTCGGGCTGATTCGGGTGGGCGACATTGCGTTTGCGGCCGTCAACGGCGAAGTGTTCAGCCCCATCTGGACCCGCCTGAAAAAAGAATCGCCCTTTGCCAACACCATGATGGTGACATTGACCAACGGGTTTGCCCGGTCGGGCTATATTCCCAATGATGCTGCGTTTGGCACCTACACGTTTGAAGTGGTTTCGTCGCGGCTCAAGCCCGGTTTTGCCGAAACCGCCATCGTCAACGGCCTGCTCGATATGATGTACGCCAGCCTTCAGCTAAAGCCGTAGGGAGATACCCTCGTAATAGTATGGACAATCGCAGTCAAACTGTGTATCAAGATGACTTAGTGTTAGCGAAACCTCATATAACTCTGAACCTTCAACCTTCCCGGTAAAGGTGTTGCCCGCACGTTTGATGCGTCGAACGGCGTTATTATAGAAATAGTCTTCGCCCCGGCTAAAGCTGGTGGTATTAGCGAGTTGCTGAAGTTGGATTCGGCTAAGCATAAGCGGCTGATGCTTTTCGACAGGATTTACAGGATTGTTTACTGGCAAAATTAATTCTGTAAATCCTGTCGAAAATAAACCTTTCACCGAAACCGTAGCACCTGCCTCATAAATTTACAGACGACCAATCGCGCCATTGGGCTAAACCAAATTCTCCACTAAGTGGAGCCCCTGAGTTTTATAGTAAGGAAAGTTACGGTCTGCGCTGATCATAGTTAGCTTTTCGACTATGGCTTGGCAAATCAGCAGGTGGTCAAATGGGTCTTTATGGTTGGTAGGTGTTTCTAAAGTGTAGAGCTGCTTTAAATGTTTTGGCTTAACTGTCAGCAGACGAATGCCAAATTCATCCTGCAACTCGAAGAGCAATAGATCAATATCAGCAGGTAATATTAATTTTCCTGTTTTCGCCTTTAGGATCATTTCACGCACACTTTCCATGCTGAAAAAGAACTCGTTGGTTTCGTCAGCCAGAATGGCTCTGATTGTGGAGCTGAGTTTAGGGTTGTTGGTAAGAAGCCAGATGAGAATGTGGGTGTCAAGCAGATACTTCATCAATCAGAAATAGTCTTCTTTAGATCCTCATCCCAACAACCATCCTTTTCCATAATAACTCCCTTATATTTACCCAAAGCCGCTTTTAAATTCGATTTGGGCTTTTTATCTGACGAGGATTTGATGGGTTTTGTGGCAGTTTTCATCATGATATAGGTTCGATTCGCTAAGATAACGTTTAAAGCTCATATCTGGTTGCTTGGTCATGATTGGTGCTGTTTTGTTCATATAAACCTTTCACCGAAAGCGCAGTACCTGCCTCATAAATTTACAGACGACCAATCGCGCCATTGGTTGATAAGTCCAGCAAACGAAGCAGTATCGGCAAATGAACAAGCTGACTAGCGTTAGGTGGAGCCAGTAAAGGTAGCGCCCAATTTTAAAGCCTGGCTGTAGTAATCGTATCTGACTCATGAGTGCTCCGCAATTCATCATGAGTTTTGTGAATTCTTAATTGCAGATTGATTCAGGGAGTTACCGAACGAGGCAGGTTGTATAGGTGGCATATAAGCAATAAGGAAGGTTTCGAGGAAGAGTATAAAGAGAGAAAGCTAGCGGGCGTAAATACACCCACTAGCTTAGTACGTACGCAGATCGCGTTTGGCTTAGGCCAGCGCCCGAGAGAACAGACCCACCCGCTCACGGAGCAAATAGCTGCTGATGTCGGTGCGGAGATTACCGTTGAGGGTAAAGGCCCGCAATTCCGGCGACAGGTTGGCGTATTTGTCCAGTGCCTTGAACCAGGCGCTCCGGTCTAGGTAAGGTGCTAACAGAATACGGGCCTGGTTTAGCGCACGGTGCTGCCGGGGCGACCAGATAGGCCGCTGCCGGTAAATGTATCCCTGACCATTCAACAGATCCGGCAACGCTTGTGGCGGTGCCATGGGAACCAGTTCGGCCAGCAGATACAATCCTAATTCAACGTTAAGCAAGCGATTCGCCACCATGCCCGGCAATGCGTGCCGAAACCGAATTCGACTAGCCAGCGGTTCCTGCCAGCGTAACAAGCTAGCAAGAGCCGGGCGAGCAACAGGGGCGGTGGTGAGGAGCGTGTTCATTTGTATGTTTGTTTATTGTTCTATACAAATATCACATCACTAGAACGTAACCTTTTTACGTTGTACTATTTTTTTGAAATTTTTTTCGACAGGATTAACAGGATAAAACAGGATTCTATGTATCAGTTAAAATCCTGTTTTATCCTGTTAATCCTGTCGAAAAAAATTAATTATTGATCGGTTGAGCAATGCCGAATTTTTGAAAGGAGTAAATTCGATGTTTGCCATTGTCTTTTACGGCCCAGTTCTCCCAAAAACAAATGACCAGAAGCCATTGCGAAATATCGGCCTGACGGGCTTCGTAGCCACGTTGGCGTAGCGACTTTTTGACGTCCAGCGTAGTGGTGCTGCCGTTAGCCAGAATGAGTGCCGTGGCCACAAATCGAATAACCAGCGGGTCTAATTTTTTACGTTGTGCCTCCATCTTACGATTTGATTCTGACGATGTACCGAACCGTACATTGCGCCTGGTTGTAAACAATGAATTCGTTCTTTTGCAGACTAACTCCCTGACGGGCAAATACCGAATCATATCGGGAATCTAGTTTCTTTAGCGCGTTGCCGTCCAACTGCATATGCTGCGGTTCGTGTTTGGTCAGTTCCAGTTGCTCACCAACGTGTACTTCGTAAATCGCGAGATACGCTTCATTCTGCCGACCGTTAGTCCAGACCGAACCGTTCAGCGATGTGTAGTTGAGTGACTTGCTAAATTGATCGGCGAAGTAGATTCCGTATCCGAACATTTTGCCCGTGATTACCGCATTGGCTGGGCGTAGCACCAAACCATTTTTCAGAATCGACAGCCAATTCTCGCTACGGCTTCCGTGCCAGAGGGCCAGCGTTTTACGATTTTGTTGTTTACCTATGTAGGCATTGAAAGCAGCGTCGGTAGCAGCATGACGTACGCTGAAAGCCGCGTCGAATTTGTTGGCATCGGCCCCCATCATTTGTTTGATGAGTTTCAGAACGTGGTTGTCTGTTTCGGGTTCGATGGTCAGATTCATACTTTCCAGAAGCGTTGGCGGAGCCTGGTCGGGACCGGTTGGAACGGGGGCTAGTTCGACCTGACCGCGCATGACATCGAGCGTTGCCTGTTCGTCGGCGAGGTTGTCCCGAAGAGGTTGGAGATCATCGGCCGAAAGCGGTGTATCACTTGCCAGGTGCTGTCCGACGTGGGCCATACGACGGGGAATCACTTTAAACAGGTCGAGGAGTTTGGCGTTATAAGCAACCGTATCCATACCTACCTTTAGGTGCTTGGCTAACTCATCGAGCATTTGTTGGGCCACTTCAACCTGTTTGCGGGTAACTTGCTGAGCGGTAACGGTATAGTTCTGAAAAATAGACAGATTAGCTAATTCCAGTAGCCGACTCATCAGGCCACGCACAGCTGGATCGGCAATGGTGCTGGCATCTGTTACAGGGCTGGATTCTGCAAAAAGGTGGGTCTGGTCGGTATAGCCCTTGGCGGTTTTCTCACGGAGTTTCTGGTTCCACTGCGCTATGGGATGGGTAGCTTTATTGCGAAAACCACCTACCCGGCCGTAGTAGACATCGAACGTACCGTTTTCATTTTCACGCATTTCATAGAATTTGTTGTTGTTTTCGGCGGTCACCATAATCAGTTTCACCGTCCGTAGCGTCGAGTTGGGTGATTCGGATGGCATAGGCCTAACTTGTTCAGCAGGAGTAAGCTTCAGGGTATTGGGGTGTGGGCGAACTGTAGTATCGGTATCGACTGAGGCAGGGCGGTTCCATACCCGTTGGAGCAACTGGTTCAGCATAATCTTAGTCAGGAGTTGTGAAGGATAGTCAAGTATTGTCAGGGGTGGTCAGAAGCGGTCAAGTCTTGTCAGGAATGGCCAAGTCTTGTCGAGAGTAGTATTGGAAACCTTACTTATCTACTCTTGACAGCCCCTGACCACTCCTGACCAATTTATTAGGCCAGCATTTTGCGTAAAACGCCAAGCCGGTTGCGAGAGAAACCAACCGTTTTTTCGGAAAAATGGCTGCAATCGGGGCTGAGATCAAAGGCCAGTCGATGACCGGGAGCCGATGCATAAGCTGTTAATAATTCCTGCCACTGGCGGTTATAGGCAAAGTGAGACAACAGGAGTCGTCCACGATTCAGGTATTTTTTCTGTTTGGGAGTCAGGCCAGACCAATCGGTATCATCAGGCCGGAGTAAAGCAGGAAGCGCCGTTGCAGGAGCATCCGGGTGTAGTTGCTGAAGTAAAAATAAACCCAGTTCGAGGTCAACTAATTGCCGGGTTGAAAGCGATGGGCGGGGCGTGTAAGCCGATGTGTTTGCGCGGGGACGTGAGGTATGAGTCATGATAAGTCTATGTGATTGTCCGATTCAAAAGTATACTACCCAAAACGTAATCTATTTACGGTCTTCTTTTTTATTGAAAAAAGTTTCGCTCCTTTGTGCTCGCCAAATATAATCACAATTTGAGTGAATATGTTTTATTTGTATTATATATAATATTGTATGCCTATAACCCGCTCAGCCTTTCAACGGTATCGACTCATCGACGAAATCATTAGCCGATATCCGCGCCGGTACTCAAAGCAGAAACTTTTTGAACTCTGCCAGGATAAATGCGGCATCCGGTCTATTTCGTCGCTCGAAAAGGATATTCAACGGATGCGCGAAGACCACGATGCGCCTATTGAGTACGATAAACGGGCCAACGGTTATTATTACAGCAATCCACAATTCCGGTTGCTGAACTTAATGCTGACTCCCGACGATATGGAAGCGTTGGAGCAGGCGCGGGAAGTACTGGCAGCTACACAGGGCGCGTCGGTAGCCGATGAACTGGATAATGCCTTACAACGTGTGCGGCAGAGTCTGGACATTATTCGGGAAGTGAAAACCGATGCGCCAACGCGACGGGTTGTGTATGTTGAGGAGAAAATCCTGGGTGGCAATCGGCAGTATGTACCCGTGTTAATCAGAGCGGTGAACCAGAATCGGCAGGTGGCGTTTCGATATCTCAAGCACGAAGAAGCCGTATCGATGAGTGGTAGCCTGACCATGCGCAAAGCCAAAGCCCGCACCGTTGACCCCAATCTTGTTACGCTCGAACGGCCCAAACTGCGGATTCTTCACCCAATTCTATTGCGGGAGGTGTCTGATAGCTGGTACGTCATTGGCTACGACGCGGCCAGTGGGGGCGAACGAACCTTTGCCCTCGACCGCATGAGCGAACTTGAATTGCTAGACGATCCTTGCGATGTTCCGCCGACTGTACTAGCCAATGTAAGCGACTTATTCGAGCATATTTACGGCATAACAGACAGCCACGGTCCGGTTGAAGATATTGTCTTGTCATTCAGTCCGTTGTTTGGGCGCTACGTAAAAGCTAAACCCATTCACCAAACTCAGGAGGTACTGAGCGACACCGAAACCGAATGCATCGTCCGGCTTCGACTGGCACCCAACCGCGACCTGCTCATGCACCTGCGCAGCTACGGCGAACACCTGACGGTTCTGCAACCGGCAAGTCTGGTGAAAGAGATGAAGACGTCGCTGGAGGCTACGCTGGCGCGGTATTGAAGCTTGTGATAAGTGATGTCAGCTACTTATAGCTGACGTCTTAGGTTTCTCAAAACCTACCGGTGCGAAGAATTAAGTTTTGAGAATCGCAACGGCGAACCGTCCTGAAATGTCGGTTATAAGTAACTGACACCACGATAAACAAACAAGCCCTATGCCCTCATTTACAACAACCCTTCTGAAATTCGGTGAAAAAGGAGATAAAACCCGGTGGACGTACATCGAGATTCCGCTTGCCATTAGCGACGAACTGAAACCCGGACAGAAAAAGGCCTTTCGCGTGAAGGGAACGCTGGATAATTACCCCATTAAGCTGGTTGCTCTACTTCCGATGGGGCGCTCCATAAACCCAGATGGCGGTTTTATGATGCCCATAAACGCTACCATGCGTCGGGGAATCGGGAAGGAAGAAGAAGGAACACAAATCAAGGTCACTCTTGAAGTCGATAACGATCCATTGCCGCAATCCGCTGATTTGCTTGAGTGCTTAGAAGACGACCCAGCCGCCTTAGCGAACTTCCGCAAGTTGAGCCCAAGCCATCAGAACTACTTCAGCAACTGGATTGAAGACGCCAAAACCATCGATACCAAAACCAAACGACTGACACAGGCCGTCACGGGTTTGTCATTGGGCATGAATTTTGGCGAGATGATAAGGCATTTCAAGAAATACGTCTGAACCGGGATTTTAATGAGATTTAAAAGATTAACAAGATTACTTAATACAGAACATATTAATCCTGAAAATCTTTTAAATCTTGTTGAAATCCCGGTTCAGACTAGTTAAACGGCAAAATCAGCTTCAGGCAAACATTCCGGCCCATGCCGTACATACCGAGGTGACCGTTGGGCGATTGTGTGAAATATTCGAAATACTTCAACCGGCTCAGGTTCGATTGGTAGGCGACGTCGAACAGATTATTGACCTGAAACACTACGTGCCAGGTTGGCTTGTTTTGGCTCACACGAATCGACGCATCGGCACCCGTATTGACCAGCGTGTAAGCGGCCGTTGCCGTTTCGGTATCATTCAGACCCAGATAGCGATCTTGCCGGGCGTTGTAATCCACATCGGCTTTGATCGTAATATCGGTCAGCCATTTAGACTTTGTTGGAAGAAGCTGACTAACACCCGTCGATATGCGTAGAGGAGGGATAAAAGGCAGGTATTGGCCCAGAACGCCCGCATCGGTGTACCGCTGCCCCCGATTATAGCCGTATACCAGCGCAATACTATTGTCGAAAGTGAATCCCCGCCAGGTAGTTGGATGCAGGCTGAACTGGGTTTCGAACCCATATAATTGAGCCGAAGACTGCTGATATTGGTAGGTCTTGTTTCCCGGCACAATCACGACGGGTTCGCCCTGTGCATCGACTAGCTGCGCGAGTGAAATGTAGTTCTGAATGAAGTTATTGAACACGCTTACCCCAAAATTGACGTCTGGAAAAGTGGCTGTCAGACCAAGATCTTGCTGAAAACTGAACTCAGGATTGAAGTTACGGTTACCGATATAGACGATGTGCGCACCGGGGTCAAGTCCGTTAGAGGCAATTTCAGTGATGCTTGGTGCGCGATACCCTCGGGCGATATTGGCTTTAAGAGCCAGCTTGTCCGAAAACTCGTAAGTCGCGCCCAGGCTCATCGAAATACCCGTAAATGATTGATGAAGAGCGGGAAACTGCAAGGTCGATCTGGCCGTATCGGGTAAAGTAGCGTGTTGTTCGAAACCCGTGTGTGGATCGACACGCACGTAAAAATCATCTCCGGTCAAGCGCCGTCGGTCATAGCGTAAACCACCACTTAACGTTAGTTTCTCGGCCTGCCATTTCAGGAACACAAACGTACCGACATCAAAGAGATTGTAATCTGGGATGGGGAAAGCCGTGCCATTCTTGTTTTTGTTGGCCTGATACATTCCGTTAACGCCCACCGTTGTTGCCAGCTTCCCGAAGTTTGGCAGGTTATACCGCAAGCCATAATTAAAGGTGTTCAGCCGAACGAATAAACCAGCCTGGTCAGGTTGGGTTGGGTGGTTATATTCCCGACGTACGTTTTGCTGAAAGGCGAGCAGTAAATCGATCTCGCCGTTGCCAATTTGATAGTGGTTATTGGTATGGAGTCGATAGTGCTGAATGTGCTGATGGAGTGGGCTAAGCTTATACGACGATAGTTCGCTGGCAGGTACAATTGGGCGATTCCGGATGTCGTCCAGATCGGCTTCGGCAACCTGTTTAGTAAACTGGCGGGTCAAGGAATCGCGGCTGCCATCGGGAATCCCCTGCAAATTGTCGTAGAGCGAAGCGCCGAAACGAGAGTAACCCTGATGTCCCGAATATCCGAGCATGGCGGTTAAGGTCCGCTCCGAAAAGCCGGTATTATAAATCCGACCGTCGATCTTGTTGGTGTAATTGGTGGCGGCTCGTATGGAACCACGTAAATTCCAGGCCCAGCGCGACCCGCCCGACGCCAAACTCAGCGACTCGCCCAACAGCCGGTTATTCGATTGATATTCCGTTACAATCCCAACTTTGAGTTTGCCTTCGGTATCTTTTGGGTAGTTTGGCATCATGCTCACCACACCCGCCAACGCGTCGGAACCGTACATCAAACTGGCAGGGCCTTTGATTACCTCGGCCCGGCTGATGTTGTAATTATCAACCTCGACCCCATGCTCATCACCCCACTGCTGCCCTTCCTGCCGAACGCCGTCGTAGAGGGTTAGCACACGGTTATAGCCCAGGCCGCGGATGAAGGGTTTGGAAATATTCGGGCCTGTTTTAACTGCATTCAGACCCGGTGCATTCTTCACCAGTACGTCGATGATATTGCTGCTGCTTGAACTCTCGATGGCCCGCGACGAGATGGCCAGAATCGCGACGGGATTCTGCCGGAGAAGCGTTCCGCGTGTAACTCCTGTAACAACAACTTCGTTGAGCGCATTCACAACAGGGAGTAAAATAGCATTGTACTGGTCCGTTTGGGCACTAATTTGTAGTGTGTCGGATTTGTAGCCGACGCAGGAAATAATCAATTCATGCGCTAACGTATCGGCCTTGATCGAGAGCGAAAACTGCCCTCGAGCGTCAGTAATTGCCCCTTTACTTTGTCCGGTCAGACTTACGTTGCCAAACGGAATGGGTTTATGGTTGTCGGCATCGGTAACTGAGCCGCGAATAATTCGGGTAGGAGATGGCTGTGCATACAGCATGCTTAGCCCGAGACTGTACAGTCCCAAGCTGATCAGCAGGAAAAATTTGTTCATTCAGGGTGTTAACGTTTGGTGAAGTACTCCAGAGAATACAGCATGAAGCATCGGCCGGAAGGTCGATGTTTGCCAATCAGGAAATTACCAAACGACGGGAGGACCCCGGTGAGAGAAGCAACGGAAACGGAAATGAGACTGAAAGGCGCGGTTCCTGAACAGAAAAACCGATTGCAAACGCTCCCGCAACAGAAATAAAAACGCAAAGAAACTGCCAACAACTACGGGCAGATTGGCCGCCAGATCGAGCAGTAGAATTTCCTGCGCTGTATGGTTATTGGGAAGAATAGGCCCTTTTCCAAAAGGCCAGTAGGGGTGAGCGTGGACAATCAGTTTACCACTCGGCAAGCGGTGCGCGTGGCGAAATACCACACCATTAAGCCACATCGCCAGAAAGAGGCCAAGCAGCAAACGGGCTACGCGCAACCGATGTATGTGGAGCAAACCGAGCATTGATTCGTGGGAATCAGTCTATCAAACCTGTACCAAAGATACGCAGGCGAATTATAATTGGTTTTAGACGAGTCTAAAAAAAATGTTTCATTGATTAAATGGCCGTTTTGTGGCTTGGAGAGCGAAAGAATTTATTTTTTCTGACAGGATTTACAGGATAAACAGGATTTTTCTAGACGATTAATCCTGTTTATCATGTAAATCCTGTCGAAAACTTTTAGCGACCTTTGCGTTAGAAAACTAATCCTATGACCGTCGAAAATAAAACCATCATCATCTCAGGAGCCTCGCGGGGAATCGGCCGGGCAACGGCTTTGCTCTTGGCCGAACACGGTGCCAATGTGGTTGTAACCGCGCGCAACGCCGAAGAACTAGCTCAACTCGAAAAGGAAGCCACCGAAGGCCATGTTCGGGGCAAAATCGTAGCTGTTCCCGGCAACGTTACCAGTGAATCGGATATGGAAGCGGTTGTTCAAACCGCCCTTGATCAGTTCAAACATATCGATGTCGTTATCAACAACGCGGGTTACGGTGTTTTCAAAAATGTAGACGAACTCACCGTCAGCGAGTGGGACGACCTGATGGCGACCAATGTAAAAGGCACCTTCATCCTGACCAAAGCCGCGTTACCAAGCCTGAAAGCACAGGGCTCGGGACATGTCGTTGTGGTGGCATCGGACGTGGCCAAGCGTACCTTTGCGGGCGGGTCTTTATACACGGCCAGCAAGTACGCACAGGAAGCCTTCACGGGTGCGCTGCGGAAAGAAGTGCGTTCGTTTGGCATCAAAGTGACGGGTGTTTACTCTGGTCTGGTAGACTCGAATTTCCACGCTAAAGGTGATCGCTCTGACAAACGGGCGAGTTGGCTCCAGAACGAAGACATGGCAGAATCGATGCTGTTCATTGTCAGCCGCCCGGCGCATGTGGTTATTGATGAGTTTATGGTACACCCGTTGTCGCAGGAGTATTGAGAGGAGAAAAAGGAGGAAGGACGAGAGGGAGAAGGGGAATGATTCGTTTCCTTTCTCTCTTACTCAACTGACACAAAGTGCAAACAATTGTAAGATGATTTTATCGCACGATGATTCTGTCTTACGATAAAATCATCTCCTATTTTTCGGGGTTATAATGTGAGCTGGCAGTAAGCTTTACCGCTATTACTCTTCCTCTGATTGCAACCAACCCACCAATAATGAAGGCCTTTCTTGTATTACTCTTTGCCCTTTCAAGTTTTCATGCCCTTGCGCAGTCAAGCGTAAATCCTACTAAACCTACGTCAAAACGGTACTTTGGCCTCCATTTCGATTTTCATGCTGTAGCTGAAGATTCACTGATTGGACGAAATCTGTCTGAAAAAAGCCTGGATTCATTGCTAACGGCGGTCAAGCCCGATTTTATTCAGGTCGATTGTAAAGGACATCCGGGTGTGTCGAGTTATCCGTCAAAAGTGGCCAATGCGACGGTCGCTCCACACATCGTTAACGATCCGCTGGCATTTTATCGGGCTGTTACTCGTAAACATGGCGTCGATTTGTACCTGCATTATTCGGGTGTGTACGATGATGCGGTATTGGCTAAACATCCAAATTGGGCAGTCCAAAAAGCTGATGTGACTATCGATAAATCGAAAACATCCGTCCACGGCCCTTACGTCGATTCGTTGTTGATTCCGCAATTGAACGAATTGGCCGATTACGGTGCGGATGGCGTGTGGGTCGATGGGGAGTGCTGGGCAACGGTGCTGGATTACTCACCAACGGCACTGGCGAAATTTCGAGCTGAGACGGGTATTCAAACCGTACCACGTTCGGAGAAGGATGCTGGCTACAGGGCGTTTATAGACTTCGCCCGGCGTTCGTTCACTCAGTACATCGGGCATTATACGGATGCTGTCCATCGGCATCGGCCAACGTTCAGAATCGCGTCGAACTGGGCGTATTCGTCTATGATGCCGGAACCCATCAAGACTAATGTCGACTTTCTGTCGGGTGATCTGACGCCCAGTAACAGTGTAAATTCCGCGGCTCTGGAAGGACGGGTTATGGCTGCCCAAGGCCAGCTTTACCACAAACCATGGGATCTGATGTCGTGGAGCTTCTGGTATGAATTTAGTCCCGTGCAGCGGCAGGGCGATCAGAAAACAGCGGTTCATCTGATGCAGGAAGCCGCCGAAATAATCTCACTTGGCGGTGGTTTTCAGGCTTATTACCAGCAGCGTCGTGATGCCTCAATTGGTCTTCGCGAATTGCCTGTGATGACAAAATTAGCTGAGTTTGTACGGGCCCGTCAGCCTTTCTGCGAAGGAAGCACGCCCATTCCGCAAATTGCGGTACTGTATGCTAATTCGACCGTTAATACATTCAATAAAGGGCTGTTTGGTAATGGGCAAACGCAACGGATCAATGGGGTGCTAACGGCGCTTCTGGATGCACAACTGCCTGTTGAAGTGCTCTCAGAGCAACATCTTCAGGGACAGTTAAATCAATATCCGGTAATTGTGGTGTCGCAGCAGGATTCCCTAAATCCGACGTTTCGGCAGGAGCTACTTGACTATACCCGTCAGGGCGGTCATTTGCTGTTAATAGGTGCTCAAACGACGTCTTCATTTGCTACAGAACTGGGCGTTGCGACGACAGCTGCATTGGCGAAAGGGCCCAAATGGGTGTTGCATAAGGGAGCATCTGTTGTACTCACGGGACCATTTCAGCCTGTGCGTGTTGCGAGCAAGACTACGAAAGCCGTTGGTCAATTTCTCAAATCGGAAACCGGTGATCCCGTGGAGGGCGTTATTGCTACCGAAACGCCATTTGGCAAAGGTCAACTAACGGCCGTATATGCTGATCTGAGTCGCGATTACGAAAAACACCAGTCGGCGAAACTACGGGATTTTATTTCGTCACTAACTCGCCCGTTGCTGCCTAAGCCTTTGATTGAGGTGACTGGTTCGCATTTGGTACATGTGGTTTTGAATCGTCAACATAACCGATTAGCTGTTAATCTGATTAATACGGGTGGTCGCCACGCCGACCCGCAAGTATTTACCTACGACGAAGTGCCGCTCCTGACGAACCTAACCGTCCGACTTCGCACGGCTACAAAGCCCAAACGTATTGTCCAGCAGCCCGAAAACAAAACCTTACCGATTCGTTATGCCAATGGGATTGCTACAGTGATTGTACCGGAGTTAGGTGTGCACTCGGTGTTGATTGTTGAGTAATATGAGACGGACTAGCGCGAGTATTTGCTCGTGCTTTTTTATATCGCCAGCATTCGCTGGCGTTTGGGTTGATTGCATAGACGCCAGTGAATACTGGCTTCATAAAAAGGCACGAGCAAATACTCGCGCCAGAGCTTCAATTCACAACACGGGCTGAAGCCCGTAGATACATTTATATCACAACGTAAACTTCAGCGCTAAATTCACAATTCGACCCTCAAGCGGTGCCCAAATGGGGCGGAAGGTGGGCTGAACCGTTGGATTCGCGCCGAGAACAACGGTTTCGTAATTGGCCTGCTTAATATTGAACAGGTTTTCGGCGTTCAGAACGAGTCGCCAGTGATCGTTGTAATGGTATTCGGCGGCTCCGGCGAAGAACCAGTAATTGGCCACTTTCTGGTTGTTGTACAGGTATTGATTGCCAACGTAACTTGTTTCGATGCCAAACCGGAAATGGTCGTTTTCCCAGGCCACCGTAGTTGAGAATTTGTCTTGGGGAGCCAGCGGCAAGTATGTATTGTCGGTTGGGCCGTCGCGACGGGCGAGGGTATGATTATAACCGAAATACAGTTCATACGCTTTGTATTCCAGGCGGACGTAAGTATCAGTTCCGAGGCTAAGGATGTTATAAGGCGCGTTGATGAGTTGGGTATAAGCGCCCAGATTATTCGACGTGCTGGCAAAGGCCGACACTACTGGCGAGTTGACATAGGTGTAATAAAGCGCCTGATCGACCTGAAGCGAAATGCCACTTTCGAACGACTTGGAATACGCAATGTCGATGTTGCCGCCAACGGACCGTTCTGCTTTTACGGAATTGACATCAATCGGCAGTAACCGTGGGAAAATCAAGCTGACATTTAAGGCGCCGGGTGTCTGGTTGACAAACAGGTTCGGGGTTTTGTAACCCGTTCCAACACTCAATCGAACGGTCCAGGGCTCAGCGGGTTTCAGCTTCACCGACAACCGGGGCAATAGAAAACTGCCAAATGTATTGTGATGATCGAGCCGGAGTCCGGCCTGTATAGCCACTTTTTCGCCTACTTGCCAATCGTCCTGTACAAATCCGCCGATGGTCTGGTAGGTATAATCGACAAGCCGGGTGCTGTCAGGATTTTTGCGGAAAGCTTCTACCGTCAAATTGGCGCCTACAATGAGCTGATGTTTGCCGAGTCGAGCCAGATTATTCCCCTCCAGATAGATGGATGATTGCCGTCCATCGGACAATTTTTGATAGTCTGTATTCTGGCGATGGAATGTACTAACCGCTCCTTTCAGTGTCAGCGTATTTGTTTCAGACGTGTTATGGTTGATATCGAAATCAACCGTGTGTCGTTGCAGGTCGGTGAGGTTTTTATAACCGTTGGCAAACGATCCTTCCAGAGCAGGGAGATAGCCACCTTCGCGGTGTTCCTTCGTAAACGAGTATCCGATGTTGAGTTTCGTACGATCGGATGGAGTATAGAAAAATTTAGGGTGGAAGTTGAACTGCCTGATGCCCGGACTATCCGTAAACCCATCACCCGTTACGTCTACGGCCTGTTGGTCAGTATAACCTGCAAATAAGGTCAGGCCAGTTTTACCATAGCGTTGCGAATAATAGGCGTTGAGGTTGTTTTCTTTGAGGCCCGAGTGGTTGAGCAGGGCGGTAAACTCCGGCTTCTCGGACGTGGGTGTCTTGGAAACAATGTTGATCATGCCACCAATAGCTCCTCCACCGTAAAGCGTCGAAACCGAACCTTTGAAGACTTCAATCTGCTTCAGATCAAGTGGTGGAATCTGCAACACACCAAGGTTTCCCGAAAAGCCTTCGTACAGGGGCAGACCATCGCGCAGAATTTGCGTGTACTTCGGATCAAGTCCCTGCATCCGAATGGCCTGATTGCCATTGGTGGCCGATGTGCGTTGTACATGAATGATCGAAATATCGCCCAGAATACTGCTCACGTTGCCGGGCACTACGGCACTTTCTTCGTCCATATCTTCCTGGCCGAGAACTTCAACTTTTATCGGTAAATCCTCGATACGCGAATTGGTACGGGTGCCGGTTACAGTTACTTCGTCGATGGCTTCAACAGCGGCTTTCAGACGAAAAACGAGCGTATCGGCTCCCGCTGTTAGCGGAAAAACTTCTGTTTCATAACCCACGGCACTAACCGTCAGAGTTTTGACTTCCGCTGGCAAATTGGGAATTCGGGCAACGCCATTGACATCCGTCACAGCGCCAATGACGGGTCGGGCTGCGTTCAGCTTAGTAGAAGTTTGAACCGTGGCGGCAATGACTGGTTCGTGGGTGAGACTGTCTTCAACCCGAATAACCCGATTGGTCTGGCCAAATACGGGCATAATCGCCAGGGTGAGTAGCGTAAAAAGGACAACTAGTTTCATTCCATACAGATTTTATCGGCAAGTAAAGAATGAATTATGAAGAGAATTTGAAGTATTGATTTTCTTCTACGATTGCAATCCTATTTGAAATGAATGCATTCCGCTTTTGTTGTTGTACTCATACGTTAGCGACAAGCCGTACCGATCCGCAATCTGTTTCACTAACGCTAAGCCTAGCCCTGTTGAGTCAGGGCGGGCAGGATTTTTAACGAACCGATTGAATAATAAACTGTCGGCGAATGGGAGCGGGGTACCCGTGTTTTGAACCGTGAGCGAATTTGTCGTTAAAGTAATTCCGACAGAACCGCTGGTTTCTCCCGGTCGGGCACCTCCATGCCGGGCCGCATTTTTTAGTAGGTTAGTGACCAGCACAACCGCCAGTTGTCGATTAATGTGCAACTGTACGGCTGGTAAAATCGACTGCCTGATGACCATGTTTTTGTGCTCGAAAAATGGCTCATACTCCGCAATGTATTGCGTCAATAGAGCACTAAAATCCAGCGGTTCATCGGCTGAAAACTGGTCATTTTCAACCTGAGTGAGCAACAATAACGAACGGTTCAGTTGACTAAGCCGGCTAAGGGCATCGGTTGCCCGTTGTAGGTGAATATGATCAGCTTCATTTAGCCGTTCCGATTGCATCAGGAAGTCCAATTCTGCCGAAGCCACGGCCAGCGGTGTTTGCAACTCGTGCGATGCGTTTTCGGTAAACTGTTTCTGCAATGAAAATTGCCGACGCAGTTTCTGCGTCAGTTCACTCAAGGAGCGACTGAGCAAACCAAACTCCCGGACGCGACTTTCGGGGAAGGGCTGATCCGTTGTACTGTCGAGCCGGAAGCTGCCAAGCTGATTGATGGTGCCATAGAATGGGCCCCATAATCGGCGGGATAACCCCAAACCAATGGCTACGGATAAGCCCATTAGGGCCAGAAAGCCAATAATGATTCCGGCCGACATCTCGCGGGCCAATTCGTTGAACTCGTAGTAGGGTAATCGAACCGTTACTAAGTACAGCTGTCCGTTTGCCGACACGGTTTGCTGGAGTTGGCGAATCTGAACCGGTTCATTTGTGCCTAATGAATCCGGCAGAGTACTATCACTAAAATGGGGCCGTAAGGGATTGTTGGCAGGTTCAATGCGTGGGTTATCATCCCAATCCGAAACTTTGCTAAGAGGTTGATGCTGTAGCCGCTGTTCGGTTTGTTCTACTTCGGCGGTTAGAATCTCATCAACTTCATGCCGAATTTTTCGGTGGATGAGCGTATAAAACCCCACTGAGCCGACCAGTGCAATGAACAAGGCCGTCAGTAATAAATAACGGGCAGTTTGACCAAGTAGACTCATGACGTTCGGGTGGAGAAAACATAGCCTGCCCCATAACGCGTCTGGATATAATCGGGACAACCCGCGTTAATGAGCTTCCGACGCAGATTCTTAACGTGCGTGTAGAGGAACTCGTGCGAATCGGCGGCATCCATCGCATCGCCCCAAACGTGTTCGGCAATGGCGGATTTCGATAGGAGTCGGTCGGCATTCGTGACCAGAAAGAGTAAAAGCTCATACTCTTTCCCCGTCAATTTAATGTCTGTATCCTGAATACTTACCCGTTGCTGATCGGGCCAGAGGGTAAGCTCACCCGCCTGTACATGGGCCTGACCACCGAACAACCGTCGGCGGAGTACAGACCGTAATCGGGCATTTAACTCAGGTAAATGAAAGGGCTTCGTCAGGTAGTCATCGGCTCCGGCATCGAGGCCTGTCAGTTTATCGGCCAACGCATCTTTCGCTGTTATGACAATGATGCCCGCTGTTGATTGCCGCTTTTTGAGTGCACGGACCAGGTCGAGGCCGTTGCCGCCCGGAAGCATTAAGTCGACGATCACACAATCGTAGTCATAATCATGTGCTTTCTCCGTGGCCTGCCAATAGGTATCGGCAGTCGTAACGATATAGCCTTCGCTTTCCAGATAATGGCAAACCGCCTTCTGTAAGTCTGGTTCGTCTTCGACTAAGAGAATTTTCATAAGCTGTATGATATATGATGTAGTCTATATGATTGCCCGCAAATTCGATTATACACATCCTACATCATATATCATACATCATTAAGCTATTGGCTCCATTCAGTTGGGGTGCGATCCCAGCGATGGCCTTTCAATTCACGCAATACTTCGGGCGATAGACCAGCTCCGTCACTTGCTGCAATATTAGCCTCTACGTTCCGAATCTGGCGCATACCGGGAATGGTTGTGTGTACATCAGGGTTGCTCAGGATAAAGCGCAGGGCCATTTCGGGCATAGTCATACCAGCCGGAATCAGTGGCCGAAGCGCGTCGGCATGATCGACACTACTGTTCAAATTCTCCGGTACGAAATAGGTCGAACGCCAGTCGCTGGCTGGAAAGGTAGTTTCTTTGGTGAACGTGCCCGTTAGGGTGCCTTCGTCGAATGGGACGCGGGCAATGACACCAATGTTCATTTCGCGGCAAAGGGGAAACAGGTTATCCTCGGGGTTCTGGTCGAAGATGTTATAAATAACCTGAACGGCGTCGATGAGCCCAGTGCGGATGGTATTCAGGCAGTTGTCCGGTTCCCAACGGTTCACTGACAGTCCCCAGGCGCGCACTTTTCCCTGTTGGGTTAATTTTGTGATGGCCTCCTGCCATTCGTCCTGCTCGGCCCAACTGTCTTCCCAGACGTGAAATTGCTGTAGATCAATGGTGTCAACACCGAGATTTTTCAGGCTTTTTTCGGTGTATTCAACAATGTAATCGGCAGGGAAAACGTCTTCCAGCTTAAATTCGGGCTTTGATGGCCATTTACGATTTTTAGGTGGAATTTTGGTGGCTGCGTATAACTGCTTGTCGGGGTTATTTTTTAGCAGTTGGGCGAGAATTTCTTCACTGACGCCATCGGCATAGGCCCAGGCTGTATCGAAAAAATTGCAACCTAGTTCAACCGAGCGTTGAAGAGCCCGCAGCACTTCTTCTTTATCAGAACCAGTCCAGCCGGCCAGTCCCCACATGCCATAGCCAATTTCAGACACTTGCCAGCCCGTTCGGCCAAAAGTACGGTAATTCATAAAGTAAGGGTTTATTATTTAAACACAGAGAACATAGAGTTTTAAAGCTATTTTGGCTCTCTTAACAAAGCTGGAATTGATTGTTTTTTGTCATTCCGACGAAAGGAGGAATCCGCTCCGGCGGCCCGGTCAAGCTTGACTAATATGCGACTTCGAGATTCCTCCTTTCGTCGGAATGACAAAAAATAACCCCATTTTCAGGCAAAAAAAGAGAGTTTTACTAGCTTATATTTCTAAGGGAATGAGTCCTGTGCCATCAAAAGTAGGAAGTAAGTTGTTAAACGAATGACTAATTTAAAACTTAGTATTCTACGTGTCTCTGTGGTTAAAAATAAAATTATGTTGGTTCGTATTGTTCGTATGACGTTTCAGGAAGGGAAACTCGCTGACTTCCACACTATTTTTGATGCATCGAAGCAGCATATCCGCTCGTTTCCAGGTAATTGTCATCTACAACTTCTCCGTGATCCTGACCAGCCCAATGTTCGCATGACCTATAGCTTATGGACGTCTGCCGAGGCACTCGAAGCCTACCGAAAAAGTGAGCTGTTTCGCACAACCTGGGCCGCTACCAAGGCCTTATTTGCCGAACGGGCCGTAGCTTTTTCGGGCGAACAACTAGAAGAAGTTGGCTCGCTGATGAGTTGAGTAAAACCACTTACTGTTTGCCTTCTGCATGATGAGAAACTAACTGTGAACTCCTCATGAATCGCTGGCTTTCTGTTGTTTATCTGACTGTCTGTCTGCTAATCTGCCTGGCCTCTTCATGGGCATTTGCACAAACAACAACTACCCTGACCGGTACTGTAGCCGATGCCACAACAGGTAAAGCCATGCCGTTTGCCAATGTATACCTCAATGGTAGTACACGTGGCACCGTCACAAACGAACAAGGCTATTATTCACTCTCCGGCGTACCGCTGGGTACAGTTGAAATCGTGGCCTCTTTTGTTGGATACCACCCGCAACAACGGCTGTTGCGTCTGGATGCCAATCAAAATAACAAAGCCAATTTTCGCCTTAAACCTAGCGACCAAACACTGCTGACAGTAACCGTTCGGGGTAATCAGAAGAAATGGGAGCGTCACCTTCGGCAATTTAAACGTCAGTTGCTCGGCGAGCCTTTTGGGAGTCAATGCCTGATTATGAACAGCGATGTGCTCAGCTTCAAAGAAGAGGCTGGGCAATTAAAGGCAACGGCATCAGAACCTCTTGTTATTGAAAATCAGGCGTTAGGCTACAAGTTGAGATACGAGCTTCTGTATTTCGATGGGTCGTTCAAGAAGGTGTATTATGCCGGTACCATCCATTTCGAAGAAATGAAACCCGCTGATGAGCGACAGGCGAAGCGATTCCGGCGAAATCGGATGATTGCCTACAAAGGTTCCGTCCGGCATCTGATGGCCAGTCTGGTCGAAGGAAACTATGAAAAGGAGGGCTTTCTGGTTTATCAGGAAGACCCTACAGTACTACCGATGAAATCAATAGCCAACCGGATCGTTCTGGCTGGTTCGATTGGGACAGATACAACCAAAGGGCATTTGTTACCCTTGAAATTGAAGGAGTTAATCCGGCCAGGTCGGCTCCCGTTCGAACGGCAATTGGTATCAGACAAGACATTGATCGTGTTTTATACAAATGCCGTATCGCTGTATTCGCCGTATATGGATGCTCGTTACGCCTATTCAGAAATCAAATTACCCGCACAGCAATTACAATTGACGACGGACGGAACCATCACAATACCTAATGGGATGTTGATTTCGGGTTCGTTGTCCGACGACCGTCTGTCGACCATGCTTCCCGCCGATTGGCAGCCAGCAAGCGGAGATATTGATCCAGTTACCAATGCGCCCATTGTTGCTCAGGGGCGATTTTTGTTGCCCGATGCCCGCCAGAAGCGGATTGCGGATGCGTTTAACGAGCGCTTTCGGGTGTTGGCTCCGTCGATATTCGTGCACACCGATAAACCATTCTATGCTACCGGCGACCGGATGTGGTTGAGTGCCTATTTACTCGATGCTGCTACGAACCGTCGACCTTTGGGCGAAACGGCCATGCATGTAGATGTGTTAACGCCAACGGGTAAACTCGTGCAGCATCAATGGCTACGGGTAACGGATGGACGGGCAGTAGGAAGCTTTAGATTCTCAGACTCTCTGATGTCGGGCACGTATCGGTTGCGCGCTTATACGGATGAAGATGACGGGCAAATTCGGCCTGCTTTTGAGCGGTCAATTGCCGTGAATAACTTAGGTCAAACTTCAGTAATGAAGTCGATCGATGCAGAACCCAAACCGTTGGATGTACAGGTTTTGCCCGAAGGAGGGCGCTGGATTATCGGTTTGCCAGCCCGTTTGGGCGTTAAACTGGTTGATCCGGATGGAAAAGGCGTCATGGCATCGGGACGGGTCGTTACGAACGAAGGCAAGGAGATTTGCCCGGTAACGGTCAATGCGTTCGGGATGGGAAGTTTTGTGATGACGCCCGAAGCGGATAAAAAATACTATGCCGATGTTGTCCATAATGGTCAGCATCAACTGGTACCGCTCTCTCCGGCCGAAAAGGAGGGCTACAACTTTTCGGCTGATGTTGTTAGCGATACAAATCGATTGGCCCTAACGATTACCGGAACAAATTTACCTTCGCTAGACTCGGTGTACGTGCTTATCCAGCAACGGGGTCGCCTGGTCGATCAGCGGAAAATCCTATTACAGAATGGAATCGCTCGGGTGAGTTTGCCCGTAGAAGGGCTACCAGCGGGCTTGAATCAGATTACACTTTATAACGCAGCCGCCCGACCCCAGGCTGAGCGACTCGTATTTATTCCGGATCATTTCCCCCCTTTGCGGGTGTTGGTGGGCCTGAATAAGCCCCTTTATAAACCTCGTGAACAGGCTATTTTGAGTATCAACATGAGTGATGAAGGACTGCCAACGATGGCTGTTTTGTCGGCCTCGATTACCGATGCGGGTCAAGTTCCTGACGATACGGCTTCGGCCACGATCCAAACCCATCTATTGCTGACAGGCGAATTAAGTGGACGGGTCGAGAGTCCTAATGTTTACCTGAAAGATAATTCACTCGAAACACGCCGGGCTGTTGATGATCTGCTGTTGACACAGGGCTGGCGACGGGTAAGTGGCACCTCATCGACCGAACTTCTGGGCGGGGTGTCGCTGATGGGGAAAGTGCTGAATGCGAAAAATCAACCTATATCGGGCGCTCAGGTGATGGTGGCTTCTACGGTGCCGGAGCATTCCTTTGTACGGTCGGCTGGCACAAACGATCGGGGGCGGTTTCGATTGGCGGGTCTGGAAATTGCCGATACGGTGCAATTGATGACTCAGCTTGCCGATCACCAACTGAAAAACTTTGCCGATAAAGACGCTCATCTGGTATTGGATGGTCCCTGGACGTTCTGGAAACCTGATACAACGAACATTCCCGCTAACTGGACCAGCCTACACGCTCAATTAGCCGCTGCCCGGACTCGTCAGGAGAATGACGCCGATTTATACCGGGATAAAACAGTCAAACTTTTGCAAACTGTTACTGTTCGGGCCCGGAAACTGGACGAACGTCCGCTGGATGTGCAACGATCTAGTCTGCATAGCGAAGCCGATGCTACGCTTGTTTTCGATGAAAAATCCCCACGATTTGCCAATCTCTACGAAATGATGCGAGGGAAGGTGGCGGGTGTAAGTGTTACACAAGATCCGCTTACGCAGAATTATCATGTAGTAGTTCGGGGGGTAGGTACGCTGAAAAGTAGTTCACAGCCCTTGTATTTAGTTGATGGAGTGACCATTCAGGATAATGACGGGACGGCTTTACTAACCTTTAACCCGGGTGATATAGAGCGTATCGAAGTCCTGAAAAATGGTGGAACAGCAGGTATATATGGTGTTCGGGGTGGCAATGGCGTTATTGCCTTTTACACGAAACGTTTCCGGCCCGATCAACAGAAAAGTACCGAAAAAGGCGGCATGAAACCCTTGCAACTTATTGGCTATGCCTCGGTTCAACGGGAGTTCTATATGCCAAAATATTCCGCCGAGACCCAAACGTCTTCGGCGTCGGATCGTATTGATCGCCGTGATGTACTCTATTGGAAACCACTGATACAGACCGATAGCGAGGGCCACAGCCAGTTAATTTTCCCGATGTCGGATGTTGTACGGACGCTGCGTATAACGTTACAGGGTGTTACTGAAAATGGTCGCCCCATTGCTGTAACCGAATTGATCCGGGTGCAATAATCAACGGGCTATTTTCCCCAGGCTGGCGTTGGGGTAGTGGCATCAAATAACTCATCAAGGTAATAGTCCCGGCGGTCGCGTTTATCGCATTCATCACCCCCGATCGGGTAACGGCAGGTGGCATAAACGGCTACATTATCGGGGTTCATTAAACTGACGTAGGCGCCATTGGGGAATTTATCTGTTTTGTGCGCCCGATTCAGCAGGCAATGGCCCAATTCATGAAAAACCAGGCATTCCCGCTCATTCGTACTGGCTGTTTTCCAGCAAAAGTCATCAGAACTCAGGGTAATTTGGGGCGTTTTACCAGCCTGGAGGATACACTGACCACAAACATCTTCAGTTTGGGCCGATCCAAAGGAAATAATCAGATTGGCCGTCGAAATGGATTTATTACGCTTGCTAGCCTCATCCCGAAACGATTTCAGGTACGGTTCAACTTCCACAGGCACACTGTACTGAACCGGCTCTGGTTGCGAACTGGACTGGCAACTCGCTATACTCAGGAAAATAAATAAGATGACGAGCGAACGCATAGGGTTATAAGCATCTGGCGCGAGTATTTACTCGTGCCTTTTATAGCAAGCATTCGCTTGCGTCAGTGAATACTGACTTTACAAAAAAAGCACGAGTAAATACTCGCGCTAGAATTAAAAAAATATATACTTTTACACCATAAAAGTATATAAAATGAGCAAAAAATATAAAGTTAGAGATCAGTCAAAAGTTTACTTCGTAACATGCACTGTTGTTCAATGGATTGATGTGTTTACCCGTCGCCACTACAAAGATATTGTGCTCGATAGCATACGTTATTGTATAGCCGAGAAAGGTTTGGAAGTATATGCTTACTGCCTGATGACAAATCACCTGCATATGATTGTTGGGACAAATAAAAACCCAATCGAGCATATTATGCGCGATATGAAACGGCACACCTCTACTTTGTTATTTCCTATCATTGAGCAGGATAGTGAAGAAAGTCGCCGGAATTGGATGTGCTGGATTTTCAAGCGAGCGGGCCATCAGAACCCTGCGAATAATGGCCATCAATTATGGCAACAGGGGTTTCATTCAATCGAGTTATCTACAGGCAATATATTTGAACAGAAGCTCGCTTACATTCATAATAATCCTGTAGAGGCCGGATTTGTGGACGAGCCAGAAGATTACCTGTATAGTAGCGCCCGCAACTATGCTGGACGAAAGGGATTGATTGATGTGATCGTGTTATAAATGATGTTTTAGCTCTGGCGCGAGTAGTCACTCGTGCCTTTTCATAAAGCAAGCATTCGCTTGCGTCAGTAAATACTGATTTTATAAAAGGCACGAGTGAATACTCGCGCCAGTCTACAGCGCCAGAACTAAAACGTCATTACATAATATTGGCAAAGAAACGTCTGGCCAAATTCATGAATCTGACGTTGATGGGTTGGTTTGAAGCCATAGCGTTCGTAAAACTGCATGAGTTTGGGTCGACTTGCATCGGTCTCTAGTTCCAGGGTTCGTATGCCTCGTAACATACATTCGCTTTTCCAGAAATCAATGATAGCCGCAAATAAATTTTGCCCGGCAAAAGCCCGACGAATAGCCAGCTTGTGAATAAAACTGGATGTGTTGGGCGGTACATCGGGCCAATAGAGTGGATCTTCCCATTGAAGAATGAATACGGCAGCAGGCTCTGGGGCTGTGCCATCTTCCCGGTCGGCATACATCACGTACAAGTTACCCGTTGTGTATTCATCCAGAAGATTTTCAGGAGTAAGCGTATCAATTTGCCAGAGTTCCTGACCATTGTCGACAAGCCATTGACCAACCTCGCGTAATACATCAAACGCTACGTTTATCTTGTCGTTTCGGAAGGAGAATTTCATCGGGAAGAAAGCAGGTTGTTTGTTGGAAAACTAAGTAAAATTAGCTTGTCGAATCCCTCTGGCTAACAAGGCTCTGAGGCTCGATAACATTCGGAATAGCTTACAAGTTAAGCCAATATGACTGACTTAAACAAAACAATCCTACCGTCGCTGGGTAGCGGCCTGATTGGTGCCTGTGCACTAACGATCTTGCATGAAACAGCTCGCCAATTCATTGATGAGGCACCAAGAGCTGACATTCTGGGAATGCGGGCGATGAAGAAGGTGCTCAAAAAAGCAGATGTCAACGTACCTTCTGATAATAAACTGCATGACTGGGCATTAGGGGGAGATATAGTGTCGAACACGCTTTACTACAGCCTGATAGGCCTAGCGAAACCCAAACATGCGCTGACTGCTGGCGTTGCTCTAGGCGTTGTAGCAGGGGCGGGTGCAGTAGGCTTACCTGGTCCACTGGGTCTAGGAACAGCACCCAGTAGCCGCACGCCAGCCACGACCGCCATAACTATTGGTTGGTATTTGATTGGTGGACTGGCCACGGCTGCCGCTTATCGATTTTTGAAGCGTAAGTAATATTGATTTTTACTGACAAACGATCTGTAATTTCCAGTAGCGATTCGTAGCCTGGGCAAGGCTTCCTGTCACAGAGACATTGAGATGGAAGTGGACCGACCTGCATGGATTCTGATCTGAAATTATCTTCTGTCGTTAACATTACCTTATATACTGACAAAGATTAACAGGCCAGAAAAATCCTGTTTTATCCTGTTAATCCTGTCAGAGTCTAACAAATCTCCGTTTTACAATCTTCTTCAGCTACTATCTCCGTTTCCAGCGTTGCGTGGCTAATTTTCTGGTGCTCAAGTCGATGGCGGGCGTCGTGTTTGAGTGCGACAATTTGGGAATCTGACAGACCCGGTTGTAGAACAAGGTGAGCTGTGAGGGCGTTTTCGGTTGTGCTCATGGCCCAGATATGCACGTGATGTACGTCTTTCACACCGTTTACCGCTCGCAGATCGGCCAGCACAGCCGCGAGGTCTATGTCGGTAGGAATACCGTCCATCGATAATCGCAGGCTATCGGTGAGCAACCGCCAGGTAGAGCCCATGATAATAATGGCAACGAGAATACCGATAACCGGGTCGAGCCAGGTCCAGCCTGTGTAGGTGATCAAAACACCAGCCACCACTACGCCCAGCGACACCAGCGCGTCGACAGCCAGGTGTAGATAAGCGCCTTTGGCGTTCAGATCGTGCTCTTTGTTTCGGAAAAACAACAGAGCCGACACCGTGTTGACAACAATGCCGACCGCAGCAACCCAGGCCACAGCACCGCCCGCTACAGGTTCGGGATGGCGAAATCGCTGGAGACTTTCCCAGAAAATGGCCCCAATCGTAATCAGCAGAATAACCGCATTGGTCAGTGAAGCCAGGACGGTACTCTTCCGGTAGCCATACGTAAAACTTGGTGTTTGCCGAACGCGTGCCAACCGAAATGCCAGTAGCGATAGTAATAAGCTCGCTACATCGCTGAGGTTATGGCCTGCGTCGGCAATGAGTGCCAGTGAGTTATAATAAAAACCTAATGCAAACTCAACGGCCACGTAGCCCGCATTCAGGATCGCGCCAATGATTAACGCTCGGTTGATAGATGTTAAAACAGTAGGGCCGTGGCTGTGGCCCGCGTGGTCGTGATGATCGTGCGCCATATAGCAAAGTCAGGGATGATCAGTCAGTTGTCAAATTTGGTCAGGCTTTGCCAGCAGGTAGGAATCTATGCTTGACAACTCCTGAGTAAATTTGACAACCGCCTGACCAATCAAAGTTTTAATTTAATACCTCCATTGATGATTCGGCCATCGGTTGGAGCATAGATATCGGTAACAAAAACAGGTTGTGTAGTCGTGCCACTCACGAGTGGTTCGAAGCGCGACTGACGCACATCGAGGAAATTCTCGAAGTTAATAAAAATGCTTCCTTTTGTATTTTTTCCAAACGACCATTTCCGTTCAATCATGTAGCCTAACGTCCAGTAAGCGGGTGTATTGGTACCATTCATGCGTTGTTGTGTGCCCGAATAAAAAGCCTCAAAACCGGTTTTTAACCGATCTGTTTCGTAGAGCGTGGTAAAATAGAGTCGGTGTTTGGCCGTCAGCGGAATCATGCCCGTCAGGTTGTCGTAATTACGTTTGGTGTCAATAAACGAATACCCCAGAAAGCTATGAAGGTCGTGATAAGTCAGTCGTACGTTTGTTTCAAAACCGCGGGTCGATAAATTTCCGTTGGCTGTACGAAAGGCCGCCAGACCACTTGTCGACAAAACCGTCAGGCGATTCAATTGAGTATAAAAAAACAACTGATTAATGGTCAAGGTGGTTTGATCGCCTAACTCAGTACGGTAATTAATGTCCCAGTTCAAGCCCATCGACGATTCGGTTTGGTTGCCATTCATCGATAGCAGATTAACGTTCTGGAAAGACATCCGCTCGGCATCTTCAGTGAAAATAGTGGGTGCTTTGTAGCCCAGTCCACCACCCAGTCGACTTGTCCAATGGTCGGCTGCCCGGTATAGCAACGAGAACCGAGGAAGCAAAAACAGTTTCGGACTGGAGAAGTTAGACGGCGTATTGACGTTCGTTGTCACGGCATCGGCCCGTAAGCCTGTTTCCAGACTGAATTGCTCGGAGAGGGTTAACGTGTTCTGAACAAAAGCACCTAAAATGGATTGGTGGTAAATGTCGCCTGTACTGACTGTGTTGAGGGAGTTTTCGAGCCGGAAAGCATCCGTCCACAGATTTACACCGGCAATCCAGTCGGTTTTTGATTGGTGTTTGAAATAACTCACCTCCGAAAAAGAGGATTGCTGCAACCCATCGAACATATAATTGGGCAGCGCTATCGATCGTTGGAAGCGACTGTAACTGTTTTTGACGGTCAACACCGCATCATTGGTAAACCGCTTTTCCAGCCGAAATTGAGTAGCTAATCGTCGGGAGTCATTCGCTTCGGTATATCCGGTCGATGTCTCGCTCCGAATGGTTGGAATATACCCTCCTGTTCGGTGCTCATTGACCCAGATCACCCCGGCCGAAACCGTTGTGGTTGGATTCGGGTACCAGAAAAACTTAGGCTGAATGGTTGTGCGGGCCGTTTGCGGCAGATCTGAAAATTGGTCGTTGTTGGCGTCGTAAGCTCGTTGCAGATTGCGGGTGGCGTAGAACGTCAGCCCCACTTTTTCGTTTCGTTGGGCATAATAGGCATTAAGATCAAGCCCGAGCGCCGACGTACCATTAAGCAGAAAAGACAATTCTCGTTCACGCGTTGGCTCTTTCGTTACTAAATTGACGAGTCCGGCAATGGCTCCACTTCCGTATAAGGTTGATTGACAGCCTTTCACAACTTCCACCTGTTTCAAATTCAGTGGAGGAACCTGCATCAGACTCAATCCGCTCGAAAAGCCACTATACAGCGGAAGCCCATCCTGTAGCAGTTGGGTATAACGACCATCGAGCCCCTGAATTCGGAACGTCGCATTGGCCGACATGACCGACGTTTGCTGAACCTGAATTCCTGGACTTTCACGCAGAATAACGGCAATATTGGCCGGTTGCATATTCACTTTTTCGTCGAGTTCTTCGGCGTCAATCACCTCAACCCGCGTTGGCTCGTCGGCAACACTACGGCCACTTCGGGTAGAGGAAACGGTGATTTCGTCCAGTGATTCCTCCGACGGTTTGAGGAAAATTTGCAGTGTATCGCTACTCGGTGCGATAAGCGTGTGCACAACTGACTCGAAACCAACAGCCGAAATACGCAGCCGGTAGGGGCCAGTTGGCGGCAGGCTCATTCGCGTAAAACCGGCAGTATCAGTCGCAGCACCAGTTGTGGTACCCACTACTAGAATCGTTGCACCGGGAATGGATTGCTTGGTGAGTGCATGCCGGATAGAAACGCGCAGGGTATCCTGGAGGAGAGGTTTATGGGAAGAGACCGGACTCAGGAATACTGTATTGCCCCAAACGGTCGAGGAAAAAAGTAGAAATAAAATAAGGTTTTTCATCCTGTATGGAGATACAATGGAACATAGCGGCTGATGGATGACCAGCCGGAAGAAAATCCATGAAAAACGCTTATAATTTGGGCGGTTGCCAGATGGCGAGCGCTACATCTGACTGATTGGGCGATTGGTACGCAAATGCCTGATTCGCAGGAATCAGGACACTTTGTAGCTCAGAGATTGTATAGCCAAGCGGCCGGGGAATTGAAAAGCCAAGACAGGTTGTGCAGTGGCAAAACGGGCTGCAGGGCGCTTTGTGCCCGTGGTCGGGATCGTTGGTCGAGTGAGCCGCCGATGAAGTATTAGTCAGTCTATCTTCTTGCGCATGACAGTCTGCATCCGGGCAAGGAAGACCCGTCAACAGCAGAATCCACAACGAGAAAAGACACATGACCGCTTTCATGCCCGCAAAGGTAGTGGGCCGAGTAATGCAACAGGTAGTCAAAAACAGGGCATATTATGAAGGAAAAGTGCTTTTTGACAGGATTAACAGGATTTTCAGGATTTTTACTGGCGAAAAAATAATTCGGATCGTATCCTCGGCCTGTATTCTCACCGTAGCCGTCAGGTTAAGCGGGCGGCCCCGCTGACAGCACGAGAACAGCTAATCAAAGTCTTAACCTGACGGCTATGGTGAGGATACAGACCAAGGGTGCAATACGGGTAAACAAATCATGGAAATCCTGTTAATCCTGTCGAAAAAACAATTCGGATCAAACAACGGCCAACAAGGGCAAATCGGTCAGGCGCGCCATGTGCTGGGTTCGGCCTTCGGCCAATAGCTTCTGAAACCAGTTTCGCGTTTTTGGGAGCATGATGATCAGATCAGCTTTGTTCAAATGCGCAAACCCTAGTAAGGTGTCGTAGAGTTCGTTGCTGATTTCAATGGTCAACGTATGTGGTTGGGTATTGAGTAGCCGCCGAATGTGTTCTGCCCGCTGATGTAGGTCGGCTTCGTTGGCTTCTTCGCTGATGCATAGCACATCGATCACGCTACCAAACAACCGGGCAAATTTCAGTGTCTTATCCAACACGACGGCGTCGGGAGGGGCGATTAGATCAATGCCGAGTACTATATTTTTCAGGCCCGTATAGGTAATGCCCGGTGGAATCAGTAAGATAGGTACTTCGGTTTCGGCAATCATTTCAGTGGCAAGACTACCCAGTAGTTGTGCACTTTGCGGGGCACTCCCTACTGTCGACATAATCAACAGATCGACTTGCTCGGCCTTGGTTACCTTCCAGATCGCATTCATGGTGTGCCCTTCCTGCGTTAGGCATCGGATGGGTACGGTTAAGCCCACCAATTCATGCAATTCAGCAGCCAGTCGATGCAGGGCTTTTTCACTGGCTTCCCGCGTGGCCTCTACAGACAGTGGGAAGTCGCCCACTTTAGCGGCATTATCTGGCCAGACATGAAACGCGTGAAACAAGATCAGGGTGGATTTTTGGTCGTAGGCCAGTTGAGCCGCAAATTGCGCTACCTGGTTGGCGTTGGCTGAAAAGTCGGTAGCTAAGAGGATGGTTTTCATGAGTAGTTTGCTGGTTGATTTATTGAGCCAGATACCCACCATCGATCGGATAATAGGAGCCGGTTACGAAGGACGATTTGTTGGAACTGAGCCAGATGACCAACTCGGCAACTTCTTCGGCTTTGCCTAAGCGACCAATTGGGTGTAAGCCAATTAGTTGTTGCTTCACTTCGGCAGACAGTATATTGAGTAACGGAGTATCAATGTAGCCCGGCCCAACGGCATTGATGCGAATGCCCTGCGACGCATACTCTATAGCGGCTGTTTGCGTAAGGCCAATCATGCCGTGCTTGGCGGTTACGTATCCCGGCGCACCCGCCGTGGCAACCTGCCCGAGTATCGAAGCCATATTGACAATACTGCCTGCACCCTGTTTCAGCATCACTTCCAGCTCGTATTTCAGACAGAAAAAAACACTGTTGAGGTTTACATTAATAATGTGTTGCCAGCCTTCCAGACTGTAATCAGCCGTCATATTCTGCTCCCCACCAATGCCCGCGTTATTGCAGGCAATATCCAGCGAACCAAAGGTGGCAACGGTTTCTTGTACCAGCGCCTGGCACTGGGCTGGGTCGCCGACATCGGCTTTGAGAAAGCGGGCATTCGCCCCAATGGCTTTTAGTTCATCGGCTACTTGTTGTCCCTGGGCTTCATCTATATCCGACAGCATCACATTGGCCCCATGCTGGCCATAAAGAAGGGCTACTGCCTTGCCAATACCCGAAGCGGCACCGGTTACCAGCGCTGTCTTTCCTTTTAAGTCTTGTTCCATGCTCATAAACGACTAAGTAAATCCGAAAAAATAGGGTCCATCAAACCAGTTCGTTACCCCTGTTTGATGGCTCAAAGTACGTTGTAAGTAATTGGATATTAGTTGACTAACGGCAGGGGTTGAACTGATATAAGTCAGGTGTTCGTAGGATGAAAACGCCTGTATTTTTCATACTCGCCGGGTTAAAACCCGGCGCAAAAACAAAGAATGGATCAGATGCGTCGGGTTTTAACCCGGCGAGTATGAAAAAATATCAGCAATTAATTCGCTCAGCTCAATAGGCCGAAAGAGATGGGATTACGTGTATTTCTTGTTTTTGCCAGCGCAATACGGTTAGTTTGTGTTAACGTTCTTTGTTTTCCGTCAAATTAGCTAATGGTTTTCCTGAGAGGTTCAGGAAATGAAAAAGGAATCGTGTGAAATTCACGAGCAGACGTTGCTACTGTCAGTGACCATTTAGAAAAGGGTTTGCCCTCGATGTCCATTGTCTTACCCATCGGTTCGCCGAAACGGGCGGGATGAGAAGGACGGCAGATACCGTCACAAGCCAGGAGACTTGCCTTAGCTTTGCTGATTACGCCCACACGCGATTGGGCTTCATCAAACTTGACCATCCTATCTTTTTCCTGCTTCGTTCTGGGGCCTGGTTAGGTGTGTCGTGTTGATAAAGTGTTGATAACGTGGTAAGCGTATGGAGTTCGGCATCGAACGCGATCAACCATTTTATCATTTATTAACATGATCGCACACAATCTCGGCTATCCACGAATCGGTAGCCACCGCGAACTCAAACGGGCCTCTGAGCAATTCTGGGCCAACAAAATCACCCGTCAGCAGCTTCAGGACGCCGGTCGAATTATCCGACAAGGCAACTGGCTGACCCAACAGCAGGCTGGCATTACGCTGGTTCCCTGCAACGACTTTTCGTTCTACGATCAGGTGCTCGACATGTCCCTGACCGTTGGCGCGATACCGAAGCGGTTTCGCCCGCTGCTCGACCAGCCTGATGCGGCCCACCAAAACGCTGACCAGCTAACGCTCTATTTCGCTATGGCGCGGGGCCATCAGCAGGATGGACTGGATCTGAAAGCGATGGAAATGACTAAGTGGTTCGATACCAACTATCACTACATTGTACCGGAGTTTACTGCCGACCAGACCTTTACGCTTCTCTCAGAGAAAATTTTTGACGAGTTCGAAGAGGCCAGACAAACGCTGGGAACTACACCCAAACCTGTATTGCTGGGGCCGGTTTCGTATCTGTTACTCGGCAAAGAGAAAGAAGTTGGTTTCGACCGATTGGATTTACTGGATCGCCTACTGCCTGTTTATGAAGCGATTTTGACGCGTCTGCAAGCGCAGGGAGCCAACTGGATTCAACTCGATGAACCGACGCTCTCACTGGATTTGACGAATGACCAACGAGCCGCTTTTGCAAAAACCTACAATCGATTGCGGGTACAATTCCCGAAACTTAATTTGCTGTTAGCGTCGTATTTCGAGTGCTACGGGGCTAACCTGAATCTGGCTATTCAATTGCCGGTCGATGCCCTGCATTTGGATCTGGTCCGGTGCCCAAGTCAGTTAGACGATATTCTGCAAACCGATTTCGTGCACAAATCAACGAAGTTGTCGTTGGGTGTGGTTGACGGACGAAACATCTGGATCAATGATCTGGAAAAATCGAAGGCAACCCTTCAGCGGGCCGTTGAGAAACTTGGCCAGCACCGAATTCTGGTTGCACCGTCATGTTCGTTAGTACACGTCCCTGTCGATCTGAACTCGGAAACCAACGAGCAGGGATTAACCCCCGAAATTAAGCAGTGGCTGGCCTTTGCCCGGCAGAAACTGGACGAAGTCGCCACACTCGTTACGCTATTCCGGCAGCCCAAGAACGCCCAGGCAACGGCAACATTAGCCGCAAATCAGGCTGCGTTAGTGGCCCGTCGGGAATCGACATTGATTAATCGCCCTGCTGTTCAGGCACGTCTGAATCAGTTGACAGAGAAAGACGACCAACGTCAGGGTGAGTTTGCTGTGCGCCAGCCGCTACAACAGGCACGTCTACAATTGCCTTTATTTCCAACAACTACGATTGGCTCGTTCCCGCAAACGGAAACCGTGCGCGCCAATCGAGCGAAGTTTAAAAAAGGCGAAATCACGCTCGACCAATACGAAGATTTTATTCGCGCCGAAACCGAGCAGGCTATTCGCTGGCAGGAAAAAATTGGCCTGGATGTGCTGGTGCATGGCGAGTTTGAGCGGAACGACATGGTTGAGTATTTCGGCGAACTGCTCGACGGGTTTGCCTTCAGCGAAAACGGCTGGGTGCAGAGTTATGGCTCTCGTTGCGTGAAACCGCCGATTATTTACGGTGATGTTTATCGGCCTGAACCCATGACCGTGCGTTGGGCGCAATTTGCTCAGTCGTTAACGAGCAAACCCGTTAAAGGAATGCTGACTGGCCCGGTAACCATTCTGCAATGGTCGTTTGTGCGGGATGATCAGCCGCGCCGGGATACCTGTTTGCAAATTGCACTGGCTATTCACGATGAAGTAGTCGATCTGGAAGCGGCTGGTATTCGGGTTATTCAGATTGACGAACCGGCTATTCGGGAGGGATTGCCGCTGCGGAAAGACAACTGGAAAACCTATCTGGACTGGGCCGTACGGGCGTTTCGGATTTCGGCTTCTGGCGTTCAGAACGACACGCAAATTCACACCCACATGTGCTATTCGGAGTTCAACGACATGATCGAAGCCATCGCGAACATGGATGCCGATGTGATCACGATTGAAACGTCGAGGTCGCAAATGGAATTGTTGGATGCGTTTGTCAATTTTAACTATCCGTACGAAATTGGTCCTGGCGTGTACGACATCCATAGCCCGCGTGTACCAACAATTGAGGAAATGGTCGATCTGCTTCAAAAAGCGACTAACGTGCTGCCTGTTCGAAACTTATGGGTAAATCCAGACTGTGGATTGAAGACGCGCCGTTGGCCAGAAACGACTGAAGCCCTGAAAAATATGGTGCAGGCCGCCCAAACAGCGCGCGAATTAGTTACTGAGTCTGTATGATCATAAATAAGTGGTCTTCTGCCAACTAGTTGGCAGAAGGCTTACCTTTGCAATATGGATTTCTGCGGACCTTACGACAAATACCTTGCTGAGCATAATCAGGAGTTCCTGCATGCCCCATTAATAGCCGGTTGGGAGTTCAGACAGAAAACAACCCCAGTTGCTGAAAGAGTAGAAGCAGCAGGGTGGATGTCGTTGGCCAAAGCACAGGACTGGAAGTTACCCGCATCAATTCGACGTGAGTTGCTAAGCAATACAATGGTCATTATAGTTACGGATCTTGACCAGCTTATTCAGTATGTGAATCCTGCATTTGAGACAATGACGGGTTATTCCAGCCGGGAGACCTTAGGACGCAGACCCGCTTTTTTGCAAGGGGAAGGTACGTCTATGCGAGCACGACGGCATATCAGGCAAGGTGTTGAACGGCAGAAGTTAGTACGTGGACAGTTGTTGAATTATCGAAAAGACCAAACTGCTTATCTGTGTCAGATCGTGATTCGGCCCATCGTAAATCGGCAGAAACAAGTAGTCAATTTCATTGCCTTTGAACAGGAGGTCGAATCGAATGGAACACCCATCGTCCGGTAAACACGAACACACCGCTTGTCCCCGCTGCCATCGTACATTCGAGTGCCGCGTTGGAAGCATCAATTTGTGCCAATGTCAGGTAGTGCAATTGACGGATGCCCAGCGGCAGTACGTCAGTTCGACTTACCAGGGCTGTTTGTGCGCTGACTGTCTGTTGGCTGTCCGAACAGAATTCAATCACCTGGCTCACCAGAAACTAGTAGCAGATTTATTACGTGGACATTAACGAAACGCCAGAAATAAAGACCCGAATCGCAGCGGCCGAAACCCGAATTTTCAAAGCTGTTTTTCCCAGCACAACCAATCATTACGATACGCTTTTTGGAGGCACCGCCCTGCAACTGATGGACGAAGTGGCGTTTATTGCCGCCACTCGGTTTTCCCGGAAGCGCATGGTCACGGTTTCGTCCGACAAAATCAATTTTACCAAGTCGATTCCGGCGGGTACGATTATCGAGCTGGTTGGTCGGGTCGAACATGTGGGAAATACTAGTATTCGGATCGCGGTAGAAATTTACGTCGAAGAAATGTACTCGATGGAGCGCCATAAGGCCATTCATGGAACGTTCACGTTCGTGGCGCTCGACGAGGATAAGAAGCCAATTCGCATTATCTAGAAAAGCGTTTTTCTGACAGGATTAACAGGATTTACAAGGTTTTTACAGGCGAAAACCCGTCTTATTAATCTTGTAAATCCCGTAAATCCTGTCAGAAAAAAAAGCATATCCGGTTACCGGAAATCATGCATTATAAACTGACAACAACACTTAAAAAAGCAGATACCGAAGGTCGAATCCCAGCTTATACACTAGATCAATACATTCGGGGTGAATTAGCACAGCAATTAATCAAGTTGGTGAGCCCCCGCCTGCCCGTTGCCCGAACCGATAAACCAGCTCATGAGAATCCGGAAACGGTTGAGTTTATGGCGGAGCTGACGTTGCTGAAATCACACCAATGGCAACAACTAAAACGATCGCTGCTGGAAACTCTCGAATCGCTACCCGCTGAACGACAACTTTCGGTTCAACAGTTAATCCGGGAAGTTGATCAGGATTAAATGTCGATACAAATCTTCGTAGTCTGGTTGTTGGTGCGTCTGGTCAGACTACGAGCACATAAGAAGAAAAACGGTTTTTCGACAGGATTAACAGAATTTTCAGGATTTATTGGCCGGAAATATCAGCAAAATAAATCCTGAAAATTCTGTTAATCCTGTCAAAAAAAGAACTTGTCCTACACCCTATCGTGCCTTACCTTTGCCCCTGATGAAAATCGCATTGGTCTATATTCTCCTGATCGCAACCTTGCTGCCAACAGTCAGCCAGTGGGGGACCATTGCCTATTATCACGCCAATAAGGATTACATCGCCCGCGTCCTTTGCGAAAACCGCGATAAGCCCGAAATGCATTGTGATGGAAAATGCTATCTGGCTAAAAAGCTGAAGGCTCAGGAGGATCGACAGGACAAAGAGACGGCTACCCGTCTGGAGCACATGCCAGTCATTACCCTGTTTTGCGCTGACTTCAGTACGTTTCTGATCGTGCCACAAACCATTCGTTTGTTGGTCAGCCAATTGCCACTTTATTTACTATCGGCGTACCGTGCACCCTTAGGGGCCCTTTTTCAGCCTCCCCAGATTTAATCTTTCACATCTTGCCCCCTAATCTTTGGCGGTTTTCTCATGCCAAAGGCTAATCCATTGTGTCTTGTAATGAGCCGGATTATGGGTGGCCCGTAGGGCCTTTACAGCGTAGCGTCGGTAGAAAGAATCGATTTCAAAGACAAAATGTGCCGTTAGGTACATAACAATTGCGTACCTAACGGCACACGTTATCTATAACTAGGGGCTTTTCTACCGACGCTATGCTGTGAAGGCCCTAATGGGCCAAAACAGACACAGTCTAATCCTGAATTCACATTAAGGGTTATTCAGAGGCCTATGGTATTACTAGTCTGATTGATAATTGATTACTGAGGTCTTCTTCTGATCTACTTTTTGCTGTTAAAAACTTCATGAGGACATTTGTACTCTACATACTGCTGTTTGCAACGCTGCTACCGATGGTTAGTCCATGGGGAATCATTGCGCATTATCAGCTCAATAAAGAGTACATTGCCCGTGTCCTTTGCGAAAATCGCGATAAGCCCCAATTGCATTGCGATGGTAAATGCTATCTGGCTAAACAGTTAAAGACACAGCAGGAAAAGCAGGACAAAGAGACCACTGAGCGAGTACAGAATTCGCCAGTTATGCAACTGTTTTGTCAGGTAAGCTTTTCCTTCGAGTTTCTTCCCGCCTGGCAATTGATCCTGTGTGCTGGGTTTTCAGCGTATTGCTTTCCGGCTTACATCGCTCCGTTAGCGAGCCTGTTTCAGCCACCCCGAGTTTAAGTCGTTTTCGCCAAAGACCGATAAGCTGGACTGTTGAAAAAGAATGGTCTTACGAACCTTACATGTCTGAAAATTCAAATTCTCGACTTAAACTAATCATATTGTGAAAATTTATAAGTTACTCATAACCGCCTGGTTATGGGCTATGATTGTCTATTCTGTTTCCGCTCAGGAAGTAAAACAAGGGCTTGTTTTTGACGCCCAAACCAATGAACCGTTGCCCGGCGTGACCCTTGCCTGGGCTGATGGTAAATCGGGAACCGTTACCGATGCAAACGGTCATTTCTCAGTAACCAATAGTGCGGCAAAAGTCATTGTGTCAGCTGTCGGTTATCGTCGACAAGAGATTACATTGACACCGGGGCAACTGCTACGAATTGCACTGGAACCCGCTGCCGAAGACCTTCAGACGGTGGTTGTGACCGGAAATCGGGAAGCTGCCCTCCGTACCGAAACCCCCATTGCGATCTCCAAACTCTCGGCCAAACTGATCAACGAAACGAAGCCGACGAGCATCTATGAAGTGATCAATAAAACACCGGGAGTGCTCATGGTGAACCTCAACAATGAGCAACACATGATGGCTATTCGGCAGCCGATGACCACTAATGCGTATTTTCTTTACATGGAAGATGGTGTGCCAATTCGACCGATGGGTGTGTTTAATCACAATGCGCTGCTCGAAATGAATCAGTTTACGGTCAGCTCGATTGAGGTAGTCAAAGGCCCTGTGTCGTCGATTTATGGGCCTGAAGCCGTAGGGGGAGCGGTGAATTTCATTACGCAACGGCCAACGGCTGTGCCCACGGCGCGTGCGGGAATTCAGGTTGATCAATGGGGCTACCAGCGACTTCAGGTTGGGGCGGGAGCGAGACAGGGCAAGTTTGGAATTTACCTCGGAGGCTTCGTGTCGCGGCAACGGAATTCATGGTTAGCCAGCTCCGATTATGACAAATCGTCGTACTTCGCCCGACTCGAATACGCTTTTGCACCCAGAACTCGCCTGACGGGTACCTTGTCGTACAACGATTATAATTCGCAGACGAGTGGTAGCGTTGATAGTTCGGCATTTTTCGCCCGGCAGTACGTGAGCACCACCGATTTTACGTACCGAAAAACTTTCTCGTTACGCAGCCGCCTAACCCTGGAACATGATTGGAGGGATGGCTCCCAATCGTTCATCACGGCTTTTGTTCGAAACAACAGTGTGGGCCAGAATCCGGCTTATTCCATTCGGTGGACAACGGGTGCGGCAACCGCAACAGGGCAGATTAACAGTAACGATTTCAAAAGCTACGGCTTCATTGCGCAGCACACGCAACGGTTAAATTTCCTGAACAGCAAGCTCATTGTTGGTGCTACACTCGACCTCTCGCCCAACACCTATTATGCCTACCAGACTGATCTGTCGGCAGAGTTAAGAGCGGATAAGAAATCGGTTATCAAATACACGCAGTTGCAGGAACGTCCTGATATTCAGTTAGCCAACTACCAGGCCGATATTCATAATACCGCAGCTTACGTCCAGTATGACCTTGAGCCATTGCCTAAATTGCGCGTGTCGGCAGGGCTGCGTTACGACCGAATGGCTTTCAATTATACCAATGCGCTGGACAAGAGTTCGGGGAGTAAGGACTATAGCCAGATGACGCCTAAAATTGGTGCTACGTACGATTTGGGTAATGGTAAAGGCTTGTATGCCAACTACGCCAAAGGGTTTTCGCCCCCTGCGCTCACGGCGATTTTCCTGAAACGGACCACGCCCACGGCTTCCGGCGACCAGTTTTACTACAACCTCCAACCCGCCAAATTCGACAATATGGAAGTGGGTGGCTGGGCTTCGTTGCTGAACAACAAAGTGTATGTCGATGTGGCTCTTTACCAAATGAATGGCACGAACGAGTTGCTCAGCATTCGTCAGCTCGATAACTCCACCGATTACCAATCGGCGGGTCGGACACTGCACCGGGGCGTTGAGTTGGGGGTTACCTACCGGCCTTCAAAGCAGATATTCTTCCGATTTGGGGGCACGCACGCAGTGCACCAATTTGTTGAATTTACGCTTAGCCAGCGGACGTCCGATGCCATACAGAACGTAAACGGGAAGGATATGCCATCGGCCCCACGCACACTCTGGAACACCGAAGTTTCTTACTACCCCAGCTGGCTGAAGGGCTTCCGCACGTCGGTTGAGTGGCAGCATGTGGCGAGTTGGTACCAGAACCAGATCAATACGGTTAATTATAGTGGGTACGATTTCGCTAATGTTCGGGTTGGCTACCAATGGAAAGGCATTGAGCTATTCTCGAATATCCTGAACGTGACCAACGCGCTTTTCGCCACTAACGCCACACGGGGCAACAACGCCACCGATCGCACCACCTACACACCAGCCGCCCCACGCACCTTTGTGTTTGGTGTTCAGTATAGTATTTCAGGAAAATGAAACTATTTACCCCACCCCAACCCCTCCCCTGAAAACAGGAGAGGGGTTGGGGTGAGGTAGATTACGATAAAATAAATGACTGCCTATTTAAAACATCATGAAAAGCCTACTTATCACGCTCCTCCTTTTCAGTCTGATTGCTGAAAAACCAGCCAACGAAACCGCCGTTTCGAACCCGCAATTTGTTGGGGCCGTCCCGCGCCTGACAACCGATGCTTCGGGTAACCCGCTCCTTAGTTGGGTAGAAAAAGAAAGCGACAAAGGAAGTATTTTTTATTTCGCTGTTTCGAAAGATGGCGGGCAAACCTTTGGCGAGAAAATACGGGTGAAAGCACCCGCTACGCTGTCGGCTCATGCCGAAGGGATGCCGAAGATTGCCGAAAAATCCGATGGTACATTACTGGCGGTTTTTGAGGTGCCTAACCCTACACCGGCTTCACGTTTTGCCGGGGATTTGCTCTATACGATGTCTTCCGATAAAGGGCAAACCTGGACTGAACCAACGCCAGTTCATCAGGATGTCAGACCCGGAATGAGTCATTCGTTTGCCGACATTACGCGCCTGCCCAATGGCGAAATTGGTGTGGCCTGGCTCGATGAAAAATTGCCAAATCGGGAAGGACGCCCAGTTGTATTTGCACAGACAACGAAAGGTAAAGGCTTCGGTTCGGCGGTTCTGGTTGATGACAATGCCTGCCAATGCTGCCGGATGAATGTATTTGTCGATGCCAAAAAATCCATTCACCTGACCTATCGTGATTTGCTGCCTGCCGCGAAAGCGGGTGAAATCGCTTCCCGTGATATGAGTACGGCCATTTCGACGGATGGCGGTAAAACATTTAGTAAACCGCAGGTGCTGTTTGCCGATCACTGGCAAGTGAACGCCTGCCCACACGCGGGACCCGTTGTGGCACAAGTCGGCAATGATATCTTGACCACCTGGTTTTCGGGAAAGGAAGATGCTGCCGGATTACGACTGGCTCGTTTGGGTTCTGATAAGTTGGTATCCAGTGTGTTATCGAACCGAGCAAAACACCCTCAGATCGCGTCGGCTGGCGGACGGCTGGTGTGGGTTTGGGATGAATCGATTTCCAAAGATGGCTCCAACGAACTGGGTTCATTTGTGCAGCGGATCGGCATGCGAACCGTGGTGGATGGAGTCGTTAGCCCAACGACCTACCTAACTCCCGAATCGGTTGATGCCACCTATCCGGCCGTGCTTGGCACAAAAAATGGAACGCTGATTGCCTACGAGCAAACGAAAGATAAGCAGAACACAGTCATCGTCGTGCGGTTTTTGGAGGCCCAATAGGCCAATAAATTGACCAGTTCTCATGGCTTCCGATTGCGCAACTGGAAGCCATTGAGAACTCGGGATAGCGTAATTGGTTGAGGGGTAAAATTCAATTAGCGGATTAATTGTCGCTTTAGTACGCCACCAATAAAACTGCCGATGAAGGTGAGAATCATTGACCCGTAAAGGCCAAATGCCTCCAGGTCGCGTGCACCGCTGGTTTGAGGAGCTTTCGTGAAAAAAGTATACCCTACCCAAAGGGTTGCTGCCTGAATGATGGCCAGTGCCCAGCCTTTTCGGGGTTCCAGGTAACCGATAACTGTAGCGGCAATCGCTGCCAGCAGATAGGGTAGATGGATAACGGGAGCATTTTTGATAACTACCAGCAAAACCACACTGTTGATCAGAATTACCACGGTATGACTGAGGAGCTTTCGATCAAAAAAAACATCGGATTTCGGAGTGGTTGTTGCTGCACTCAGGCGTTCAGACTCCCGCAACGTAGCCGCCCGATTCAAATCCTGTTGGGCCTGTTCATCATTTTCCAGGTGTTGGCGGGCGGTTCCCCGTCCCTGAAAAGCATCGGCTTCTAATCCTTTCGAGAAAAATACGGCTTTGTCAAACTCCAGATAGGCCGCCGAATAATCCTGTTGATCGTACAAAATATGCCCCATTTCCAGATGTAAGTCGGCCACGGTATTGTCGTAACTTTCGCCTTTCTTTAAGGCGTCGATAGCTTCTGGAAGTTGGCCTAAAGCTCGATAACATTTGGCCTGATACAAGTGCGCAACACTGGAAGTAGGTTCTTTTTGCAGGTAGCGCTCAAAAAAATTCAGGGCATCGACAAACTGACCTGCTTTGTAAAACTGTATGCCCGCCTGTAATTTCTCAACGTCTTTCTCCGACTTGGTTCGTAAATCGGCATAATAACGCAGGTAGATAATATAGCCAATAATGGCCGCTGCAACAAGTAGTTCCATAAGCGTACAAAAGAAGCATTCAAGCCAGGCAATTCCCGGATGAGCTGCCTGTTTCCATTCCGTTTACGATTGGTTTCGGGTTGTTTGTTCAACGACAAAATACGTTATGTTTTAACCACATATCCTACCAATAACAGGCCTGACTTCTACGTTTATTCGGAACCTCGTGCAATAAAAATGATTTCTACAGGTTTACTTTACCCTTTATTTGGATGAACCGCTGTCTGCAGACACAACTATGCGAATTTTGATTGTTGAAGATGAATGGGAAGTTGCTTCGCTCATCAAGGCTGGTTTAGAAGAGTATGATTTTGAGGCCGATACAGCGGGCAATGCCATGGAAGCGCAAAAGCAACTGGCTGACAAAGAATACGATATTGTAATCCTGGACGTAAATCTGCCGGTTATTAACGGATTCGATCTGTGCCGCATGATTCGCAACCGCTTTGAAACGTTGCCTATTCTGATGCTGACAGCTTTTGGTAGCACTGATAGTAAAGTGAACGGATTCGAAGCCGGCGCTGACGACTATTTGGTAAAACCATTCGAGTTCCGCGAACTAGTTGTTCGATTGCGGGCTCTGAATCGGCGGAGTGGGGCGGCATCGCAGGAACCGCCCATCCTGAAAATTGCCGATCTTGAATTTAATCAACAAAGCAAAGCCGTAAAGCGAGGAAATCAGAAGCTGATGCTGACCGCTCGCGAATTGGCATTGCTTGAGTTTTTTATGAAGAACCAGAACAAAGCCCTTACTCGTAACGAAATTATGGAGCATGTCTGGGACCTTAATTTCGATACCGGAACCAATGTAGTAGACGTGTATGTCAATTACTTACGAAAGAAAATCGACAAGGATTTTCCCGTAAAACTGATCCATACCATCAGCGGCATCGGCTACATTATGCAGGCCAATGATGATTAAATGAATGGATAAAAAATAATGCAGAGTTGTACATTATTCATTCATAACTAGCTCTCATGAAAATACGCACTCGCCTTTTGCTTACGTTCGTAGGAATCGTAGCGGCTATTCTCCTCCTGTTTTCGGGAGTGGTGTATGCCACGGCGGAGTATTTTCGGCAACGTGATTTTTATAGTCGACTAAGCGATAAGGCTAAAAACGTGGCCCGGCTGTTGCTGGATGAAGAAGAAATTGACCTTCGTTTGTTTCGAATCATCGAGCGCAATAACATTACAGCACTTCCTGAAGAACAAATCAACGTTTACGATCACAACAACCACATTCTGTATTCAACCCGCGATAGCTCTATCGTAAAGCCCGAAGTCCTGAGCTTTATTCGGACGAAGAAAGAGATTTTCTTTCGGAAGAATCGCTCTGAGATTGTGGGTTTTACGTATCAGCATAAGAATCAGGAATATGTGCTGGTGGCTTCGGCCTATGACCAATACGGAAAAGAGGAAATCGGTCATTTGGGTACAATCATGATTGTAGGCCTGGTTTGCAGTCTGGCTTTGGTGGCTGCCGTAGGCTGGGCTTATGCCGGTCGAACGCTCAGACCAATTTCCGATGTTGTTCGACAGGTCGATCAGATTACGGCGTCGAATCTGGATCAGCGCGTCACGGCTGGTAGTGACCACGACGAACTGGCTCAACTGGCCCATACGTTCAATCTGATGCTCGACCGCGTGCAGGAAGCCTTTGAAGTTCAGCGAAATTTTGTGGCCAATGCGTCGCATGAATTACGCACGCCACTCACCATTATTACAGGGCAAATTGAGGTAACGCTACTCAAACGGCGTACCGTTGAAGAACACGAAGAAAAGTGGAGAGCGGCCTTGGGCGTGATCCAGCGCATGAACAAACTGACGAATAACTTGCTGGATTTGACGATGGTTAGCCTGGGCGCTACACCCTTGAAATTCAGCGAAGTGAGTGTTGATGAGATTATTTATCAGGCGGCCCAAATGCTCATGAATCGGCAAGCCGACTATACGGTTGCGTTCTCGTTCGAGGGCGAAACCGATCACGTTCCCTCCTCACTGACGCTGGAAGGGAACAAGTCATTATTGTACTCGGCTTTTTTCAACCTCATGGAAAACGGCTGTAAGTTTTCGGAGAAAAAACGCGTGGACGTTATTCTGGGTGCCAATGACCAATGGGTAACGATTACGTTTAAAGATGAAGGTGTTGGCATTTCAGAAACCGATATAAAAAGTATCTACGAACCCTTCTTCCGGGCCGAAAACGTCAAACGAATTCACGGGCATGGTGTCGGCCTACCGTTGACCTACCGGATTATTCAGCTTCACCGCGGACGAATCAATGTGTCTTCCCAAATTGGACAGGGTACCACGTTTACCATTCAATTGCCCAAGCATTTCTAATCGATCTCTAATCGACTTCTAACTACCCTCTCATCACCTTCTAAGAGGTCCTTAATTAACGCTGTAGTTGATTAAACGAACTTTGTTACCTGAGTCTTAGAAGCTGTTTGAATTAAGTCTTGGAAGTGAAAATGAAGTTTTTTGTCATAGTAAGCTCGCAAAAATCACATGAACTCTATGGGGATTTTGTGAGCTGCTATGGCAGAAAATCGTTTTTAAGGCTCCAGACAGACTAGGGCTTTGGCAAAATAGATTCTAACTGTTTCTATAGATTGTTTTGATGCTATCGTGTTGATAACCAGAATAAAGAGAATCTAAAGAATCCGCAGAATCGATAGAAACGAAAGGGTACAAATACTAGCCCAAATGGATTCGTAGAGTGGTGACCTAAACCATTTTGGATCATGGATAACAACGTTAATGGAAAAACGAACTTCAGAAAACCGGCTAGCTGGGTGGTTGTATGGGGATTGATCTGGTTGCTTGTTGCCTATAACCTCTATTTCGATAACCGCTTGAGGAACAGCAATTATCGCGCTCAATACGAGGCCGAAAGTCAACGCGCCGATTCGTTGTACAACGAGAAAGTCCGGTTGGAACAACGGCTGCGGCAAATCGAAAAGTCGAGCGTACGGAAACTATCAACCAGTCAGTCCCACGAAGGTGATAGGCCAGTGAGAGCCCAGGAATTATAAGATTAAAGTGCATTACCCCAAAGAGTACAACTATACAATGAACATGAACAAGAAGAAACCTATTTTTCAATCTATTGATCTCAGCAATTGGCAGGGCGACATCCGGGGAGGAGCGATTTCGTTCCTGGTGGCAGTGCCTTTGTGTTTGGGAATCGCACTGGCTTCGGGAGCACCGCTGTTTGCGGGTATCATCGCTGGTATTGTAGGCGGCCTGGTTGTCGGTATTTTTAGCCGGTCGGCTTTAAGTATTTCGGGACCGGAAGCTGGCCTTATTGTAGTGACACTCAGCGCGATTCAGGCATTAGGTTCGTTCCCTGCCTTTCTGCTGGCTATGTGTATCGCCGGTCTTATTCAGATCGGTCTCGGGTTTGCCCGAGCCGGTATTGTTAGCAACTTTTTTCCATCGTCAGTCATTAAGGGAATGCTGGCTGGTATTGGTATTATTTTGATTCTGAAGCAACTACCGCATTTGGTGGGTTACGATGCCGATGCCGCTGAAGGGCTTACACTTTTCCAGCCGGGCGGTTTCAATATCATTGAACAACTGCACATGGCGCTGGGGCAATTCCGGGGCGTGGCAATTTTGATTACGATCGTATCGTTAGCCGTATTTTATGTGTGGGAACAGCCTGCTTTCCGGCAGCGTGCTTTTGCTAAAAATGTACCGGCTGCGTTGGTCGTCGTAGTGCTGGGTATCTGCATCAATGAACTGGTTCGGGTAATTGCCCCAGAATGGGTGTTGAAGGGAAATCACGTTGTTCAATTGCCTGTTCCTGAAAGTACAGCGGCTTTTTTTCAGCTATTTACCTTGCCCGATTTTTCGCAGTGGACTAACCCGCTCGTCTATACATCGGCAGTCGCAATTGCATTGGTTGCGAGTCTGGAAGCCCTGTTGGCTATCGAAGCCTCGGACGAACTAGACCCGCTGAAGCGGAAAACACCGGCCAACCATGAGTTGAAAGCGCAGGGAATTGGTAATTTGATTAGTGGACTGATTGGTGGTATTCCACTTACCTCGGTTATTGTTCGGAGTTCGGTTAGTATCAACGCGGGCGCCCGAACCAAACTGGCGGCACTGATTCACGGAACGCTGTTGCTGGTTTGTGTGGTAACGTTACCGACTTTGTTAAACAAAATTCCCTGGGCTAGTCTGGCGTCAATTCTGTTAGTAACGGGTTATAAACTGGCTCGTATTGAGATTGTGAAGGCTGTTTTTGCGGAGGGTATCACCAAGTTCATTCCGTTTGTAGTTACCATTCTGGCAATCCTACTGACCGACCTGCTGACAGGTATTGGCATCGGAATGGCAACGGGTATTTTCTTTATCCTGCGCGACCATTATCAGAATACACACAGCGTGCGAATGGACTATGACAGGGATATCAAACGGATTCACGTAAGTCTGGGCGATCATGTGTCCTTCCTGAGCAAGGCCAAATTAGTGAAACTTCTGAAAAGTGTTCCTGATAATTCTATCGTTGAAATCAACGGAACGGAGTCGTCTTACATTGACAGCGACGTAGTTACCGCTATTCAGAACTTCGGGGTCGCGGCTCGTCAGCGGAATATCCGGCTTATCTTTTTGCCAAGCCGCGTAGCTGATTCACAGGTTGTTCGTACATCATCCCAAGAGCTCGTCAACAGTTTCCGCCCTACAGGAGCAGTTAGTGTTCCTGCATAACAGTGATGCTATCAGGCATTAAATGCCTGTAAAAACGAAGCGTTCCCTTTTATTGACGATTGTATAGAGTCAATAAAAGGGAACGCTTCGTTTTTATAACATGGCCTTTCGTAAAGGTTTCCAGACTTTAAAGTATTTCGTCAAAAACTGATTCTGTTCCTTTACATTTTGGTCAAGTTCAACCAGTAATTTATTGATTTCGTCAACCTTTTTTATTACGTCCTTATTTTCCAGAGGAATTTCGGCTACAATTCGTTTAGTGGCTGCTAATTGACTTTCGATATCAATTAACATTTTCTTAATATCTTCATCTGATTTTAAGGGAGTGAAACGGGCAATTCTATAGTTTGTAAAATTCTTGATCAACTTTACGGTTTCATTATAGGCATCAACACCCCGACTGTAGTAAGTACTTAAAATTTCATACTTTATGTTGTGAAGATATATTTCTGTCATAGAGTTTACATTGCCATTTTTCTGGATTCTCTTTTCTGCAGCTTCCAGGCGTTTTAAGTGTGGTTGCTGATCGTATATTTTCAGACTGTCATTGATGGAAAAAGGAGAGCTTATATTCGCTGATTTATTAAGATTATTATAGAATTCTTGATTTGTAATTGGATGCTCTAAAAACTCCCATAGAGGATCAAAAGGCATGTGTGAGTAGATGAATTCATCGGGTGGAACCATGAAGTAAACATCATTGGGCGCTTGGGTAAATGTTCGTTCTGATACATAGCCGGCTCCCCATGTAGAATCGAACAAGTACCATTGATCATGAATACGAACAGCATTCCACGCGTGGCCAAAATCACCTATTACTTTACCTTTTTTTACATAGCCTTCAACAGTATATGATTTTAACCCCACGTTAGTACAAAGCTCATTAAATAATAATGCATAATCGACGCAGACTCCCTTCCTTTTACGTAAAATTTGATCTGTAGATAAGTCAGACGTCTCACCAAAGTGGAACGAAAATAATTGGTTAACATCGTAGGCAATATTCTTGGATACCCACATGTAAATCGCTCTTACTTTTGCCTCATCCGAGGGAAAGCTTTGGAAGCGATTGCTCAATTGCTGAATAGATACTTGTGTGGTATCTGTAGTTATTTGTTTGTCTATTTCTTCATATTTATTTATAACTACGGGTGCTGCTGGTTCTTGCATTACTGATACGCTTTTTTTAGGTGCTTTTGTTGCTTTATTCTGCGCGTATAAGGGTAATGAAATAAGTAGTATAAGTAGTAATTTCATGTTAAATGAGTTTCTATGATGGTGGGATTTCTAACGTTACAATAGGTTTGACTACTAATCAGATTAGATTAAATAACAGAAAAACAAGTCGTCGTTAGTCATGTCGATATAAACTAGTGCTTTACCAAAGTAGATTTTCGGGTTCGCCCGTGCGGTTGATTCTGTCGGATTCTATTGATAATCAACACCTAAACGATCAATTAGAATCGAAAGGATCTCTAGAATCTAAATTGGACAAGTACTAGAATTTATGGTCAATGCATACCTTTGATTACAATGAAGAGCTCCTATATAGGCGTGGTTTGTTACCAATATTAACTTTTATGGTCTGTAATGAACGCGTATGTAGGCGATTTTTGTAAAACAAAAATAATAATTACTGTTTTACAAAAGCGAACACATTGATTGACTTTTCTTGTACAAAAAGTACCAGTATATCTTTATAACTTCACCTGCACTGTTACATAAACGCTTCGGCCGTCGGATGGCAAAATGCCTGGTCCGGGATAACCCGTTGCTCGTCGGGTAAAGTAGGCGGTATTGGCCAAATTGTTGAGACTGCCTTCCAGCCGAAAACGACTGAACTGATATGACAAGCTGGCGTCCAGAATGGTATAGGCTGGAATCAGCCCAAGAACTGCCGAAACACCTCCTTCCGTCGCGTTGGTTGCATCTGAAAACTGGTTGGACAGGTGCGTATACTGAAACGCCCCTTTCAAGTTTTTATAACCCAGCCGTATCCCACTTTTCAGGTTCAGGTCAGGTACAAACTCCACCTGATTACCCACCACACCAGAAATTTCGCTGGCTTTGTAGGTCGAGTGAATCAGGGCGACATTCGCAAAGATTACTCCACTGACATTCGGGTTTGCTGGATTCGCTAGTCGCAGGAAATCACCTTCAGCGTAGGATTCGATCCCCATAATCACGGCTTGCCCAATATTACCCCGACGGCGGAGAACCCGGTCGTTGGCATCGTAAAACTGCACCTCACCAATGCGGTTATTGTAGTTCAGGTAAAACGCACTCACATCGAAATTGTAAAGCGTGGTCTGCGTGCTGCGAATACCCAGATCAAGCGAGTAGCCTTTTTCATCCTGCATATTGGGGTCAATTACCGACGATGGATTGGCAATACGCATATCGGTGAACGTGATAGACCGGTAGTTCTGCGAAAGGTTTCCGTAGATATCTAGTTGGGAAACTGGCTTATAGCTGATGCCGATGCCGCCCAGCACAAACTGTCGCCCGTTGGTTCTGAATTCGTTCGTACTGACCGAATTGATGATGTTCCCTGCTAAATCGCGGGTGATGGTGCCATAAAAACCATCGGCAGTCGTTTTGATATATTCGAAGCGAACACCGGGCGTAATGGACAGTTTCTCGCCGATGTAGAAGATATTTTCGGCAAAGGCTGAGACATTGCGGTTGGGAAATCGGTAATCGTACGAAATGGCGTTGGCGTCACTGATGAAGTTGAAATCGGCGTCTTTACCAGTGCTGCCTAACCCCTGCACACTATGATTAAAGCCGTGATAGTAGCGTCCGCCTACTAACAAAACTGCCTGTTGCTTGCTCAGCGTATAGCGCTTTAAATACCGGGCTTCGGTACCCCAGTTCTGGAAATCACCCTTAATCAAATCCCGCTCACTGTTATCGTCGATGCTGGCCACCCGATTGGGGCGAAAGCCGAGCGAATTCCGATACGCATACAAGCCGAATACCCGTAAGTTAAACTCATTGTTGGTATTGAATTTATGATCGAAATGGAGCGCGGGCATGGTCCAGTTGACCTTGAACCAGTTACGCTCCCGATTACTTTGTCGGGGATTTTCGCGGAACATATCGTCGGTAAGCCCACCCGGCTGCTGTGCCAGATAGCTCATTTGCGTAACATCGACGCCCAGTGTGGTTTTCTCCGAAAAACGGTAATCAATATCGGCAAAGGCCGTGTAATTGGTAAAATGCGAATTGGGTCGCCAGCCGTCGCCTTTTTTATACTGGAAGAAGGTATAATAACTCAGCTTGCCCACCGTACCGCTGGCACTAGTGAATGCATTATAAAACCCAAAAGAGCCAATTGTTTGCCGGGCTGTCAGTTCAAACTTTCGGTCGACGACGGGCTTCTTCATAACGAAATTGAGTAACCCACCAAACTGAGTCCCGTACTGGAGCGAAGCCGCCCCCCGCACAATCTGAATACGGCCTACGGCTTCGGTAGGAGGGGTGTAATAACTTTCGGGGTAGCCCAGGGCATCGGCGCTGATGTCATAACCGTTCTGGCGCACGTTGAAATTGGAGCTTCGATTTGGGTCGAGCCCGCGCCCGCCAATGCTGAGCTGTAGACCTGCGCCTTCGTTTTCCCAGATATTGAGTCCTGCCACACGAGCGTAAATCTGACGGGCGTTGTTAGTCGAGAGGTTGGCTACCAGTTGGTCGGGGATAATCACTTCCGACTTTTTTCCCTCATAAATACCCATGCTTTCCACGCCCCGCATGCGGGTAAAACCGAAATCGGACTGCTTGTCGGTAACGGTCACTTCGGCCAGTGTTTCTTGTCGGCTCGTCAGTTGAATGTGCACGGATAAATCGTGTTCGGCCAGCGTAAACGTCTGTTTAGTGGCTTTAAAATCGGGGGCGCTGGTATACAATACATATTGACCCTTGGGCAAATTGACGAACACAAACTTGCCCAAACTGTCGGTCAATGCTTGACGCTTTCCGTTGTTCAGATAAATGGTAACGCCTTTTATAGCTGTACTATCATGCCGGGCCTGCACCATTCCTGATAGCTGGTACTGGGCGAAGGCGGAAGTAGAAAAAAGACTAAAAAGAAATAAAACCGAAATCTTCAGGCCGTGTTGTCGGGTTCTTAAACCTGACATTGTCAGGTTTAAGAACCCGACAACACAACTATCATAACTAAAAACCGTAAATCGTATCATGGAAAGGAGTGATCCACTCTTTGTTAGTAAATGAGTCTTGTTTGTTGGCCAGATTGGTGGTTGGCTCAATCAGCGGTTTTCCCAAACGACCGTTTAGGGCTACATAGGAATCCACGTAGACTTCCGGGTTGTGGAATCCGTGTTGGATGTAGTAATCCCGAAGAATGTGCGCGTATTGCAACAACATATCGGGTTGGGTAGACATCATTTTTTCCTGCAAAGGCGTCAGGAAGTTCGAATTGTTGACAATGGTTTGATGCCCCGAATTGTCTTTAACAGTAAACTGCGCATAGCCCGTTTTTTCCATTAGCATTACCCGCCACGAGAATCGGTAGCCCTGTTCTGTCCAGAATAACTCGCCCGGATAAAGCAGATACCGGAATGGAAACACGATCTGGACGACAAAGAAAATGGCCAGTAAACCCAGCACGAGTTTGCTCATACCGGGCTGAAACCGATACACACGTTGGGGGCATAGAAAGCTATAGGGGATCGCTAACCAGGCGCCAAATTGTCGGATAAGTGTCTGGTGAAAACTGGCTGAGAAAAAGATCAAAGCAGTCACCATCATGATGTACGGGAACATACCAATGGGAAACAGTAGCGCTGTTAAGCCGTGAAAGATCACAACAGCGGCATAGGCCCAGATTCGGGTTGTGGCGTTCCAAAGCAGGAACGGAATCGACAGATCATACACACAACCAAATACGCTGAACGCGTAGGGAATCCAGGGATAATTGAACAAGGAGCCAATTATAGGCAGGTCATTATGGGCAGGTAGCCAGATCCGTAGGGGTTGCGCATGTACTAGCCAATCGCTGTTGAGTTTGGCCAATCCCGCAAACACATACAGTAGTGCCACGAACAGTTTCAGTGAATCGAGACACCAGGCTGGAATCTGGTCTGCCAGCAAGCTGCGACGGCGATAAGCATCGACAGAAAAGTACGCGTGTGCAGGCAAAAAGATCAGCAGCAAACAAACCATACTCGTGAAATAGTAATGGTTCAGATAGGTGCTTTTGTCGATCAGCTCGATGTAGGTGAAGCTCAGAAACAGGCTACTGATGGCCACACGGTAAAACAAGCCGATGGCTACCAGTAGCGCCGAGAGGCCACAAATCACAAAAAGCAGATACGTATAGTTGCCCAGTGGCTTCACAAATTCGAAGCCGTAGAACGGGAAAAAGTAATGAGGTGTAACGTATAAATCAGCAATCCACCCATTGCTCCAGAAACGAACAATGCTCCCGAAGAGCATCAGTCCGAATAGGATTCTGAAAACAGCTAAGGGAGCTGCGGAGGTGGTCTTGCGAAGATAATTTCGCATTCTTTTGATTTGTTTCAGGTTTCAGGTTTCATGTTCAATGTTGGAGTCGGAATATTAGCCGGTCTGGAACATTGAACATGAAACCTGAAACAATTCTTAGGCTAATCCCCGTCGTTGTCGGTGTAGGTAATCGTGATGCTCATGGCCGAAGTCATATCCACTTTTAGCATCCGAACGGCTTTCTGCATTTCGGTGTAGACCGCCACCATAGCCGTATTGTTGCTCTTAACCTCATCGGCTAGGTTGGCTTTCAGCGCAGCGAGTTTTTGATTGGACGACTCAAACTGGGCGTTGATAATATCGACCAGTGATTTGCCGGTTTGACTGTCTTTGGCACCAATACCGTTCAGGTACGTTTTCAGGCTTGGTCCCTCGGCACCCGTTTTTACATTTTTACCGTTAAAAAAGTCGATAGATGCCTGATGGGCTGTTTTCGCCAGGGTTAGCGATAAATCCTTTTTGTAGTAGGCTTCTACTTTATCGGGAGCCACTGTACCATTGGCCATAGCACCCGACGGAATCCCGAATTTGCCCGACCGGATGTAGCGTTCGTAATTTAGGACAAAGCCATTTACCAGTTTCCCGGTTGAACCGCTGGCCGTCAGCCCTGTGCTGTTGATGAATGTGTCCCGGTAACCGCCCGTAGTCCAGGCAGTATTAACGGTTGTGAATTGGGTATTCATCTGAGTCGTCAGGCGCTTCAGGTAGGCAATTCGCTTGGCAGCATCCGTCGCGGTTGTGTATTTGGCTACAATGGCATCATCGGTAGTGCCAACACCATTGATCATATAATCCAAGGCCGGAAAACCCTGTTTAGGGTAAGAGGCCGGTACATCAAATGAGCCTGAACCAGCGGCAATGTAGTCTTCAATACCGCTAACGCTCGTCGGGTAGATATTGAAGAAATTGCGCAAAGTATACTGTTCAGCCGGGCCAACATCAAACAGCTCAACTTTTTGCCATTCGGTATAGGCATCCGCCCAGGCTTGTCGGAAATCGGTCAGTGTCGTTTTGTCGGGCTTAGCCGCAAACGCATCCGATTTAGCGACCATAGCCTCAAACTTCGTTTTGAAGTTAGCGTAGGCCGGTACAATAATATTGTCGGCAATGTTGGTCAGCATGGCTTTCCGGTCGCTGCTGGCCTGATCGGTTGGATTGGGTGGTGTGGGAGTTGGATTATCGGACCCACCACCTCCGCATGCCCATAATGCCACGATAAACGCGGACATAAAGCCGATCTGTTTCCACCTGAATTGGTTCATGAGACTAAATAGGTACAGAGCGGCACGTAAAATACCGCTCTGTACGAGTTGAATGTATATCCTGATTAAATTTTGGAATTATTCGTCGGCTTCTATTGGGCTTACTGAATACTGAATTTCGTTTTGATGGCTGTTGAAGCCGCATCAATTTTGGCATTGGTCAAACCCCAGAAACCATTGGGAGCACCAATCAGACCGGCAAGAATTGCGTCTGAAAAAGCAGCATCCGCTTTGGCGATGGTTGCGTAACGCAGGCTGTAAATAAAGCCTAGCCCTTCGCCCATAGCGTGTGCACGAGCCGCATCAGTCGTACCGGTTTTCCATTTGCCAAGGTAGCCCAGAGCAGCACCCGCAATGGCTTTTTCCATCGCTTTATGGATAAAGTCTGCCTGTGTTTTCAGGGTAGTCAAGTCGTTGTTAACGATAGCAGCCCGGCCGGTTAACAGCGCCTTATGCACCTTGGTAAAATCTTCCTTATTGTATTCCCATAGGTAAGAACCAATGAAGCTTTCGCCAGACGAGGTGGTAGTGGCTTTGCCACCATAAACTGGATTGGCCGTAATGATGCCGTAGATTTCATCCCAGTTTTGTTCCAGAGCCGTGTATTTCTTACCCGCAACCAGAGTTGTGTTGTCCAGCGCGAGGTTCTTATCGCTGAGCAGAACGTTACCAATGTAATCAACCTGGAAAGCACCGATCAAGCCTTTCTGGATAATCTGTGCCCACTCAATACCTTGCTCATCGACCAGATAGGTGCCTAGTTTACCCGCCTTGCCTTCTGATGCCGTAGCAGTTACAAACTTGCTGGCTGTAGCGATTTTAGGAAAACCAGCTTCAATCGTTGTCCGCTCTTTTTCGGCGTCGGTAGCCGAAAGAGAAGAGGCCGTTACGTTACGCAACTGAACACCTGAGCTATTTAAAGCCGCATTAGCTGTTCCCGAAAAGGGATTGCTTGTGTTCGAAAACATATTTTTCAATACAGTAGCATCCAGCGTAGCGCCTGTACTAACAGCTGTGCCATTATAGGTATTGATCGCCCGGAACATCAACAGACGGTTGGCGCCTGTAGTCAGATCAACGGTTTTAACGCCAGCATCATCAACGAAAAAGTTAGCGTAGGTGGTCGTATCGGTCAGCTTTGCGTAGTCAACAGTTTTTCGGAGTTGGGGACGAACCGTAGTTGGATTCTCTTCGTCTTTACAGGCAGACAGACTGACTGCAAATGCTAGTACCCATACAAATCGAGCGCGTAAGTTTAGCTTTATCATGCTTAAAGAATAATTGAACCGTAATGTCGGGGCAAAATTAAGTGGTATTTAGACTAATTATAAAGTTATGTTAAAAATAAATTAAAAAATTATTAGGATGATGAATGGATTAGTGTGTAAATTGGTTGTAGATAAGTAGTTACCTCTCGATTTAAAGGGCAGGGTCAGCGCACTTTGACGCTCTGAAATTGGATGGCCAATTAATAAATAGCGGAAGGCAAGTAAAATCTTTACCGAAAAAGCCCGTTAAATAAATATTAAATTGGTCGCAACGCCTTGATTAATTACGAGATAAAATAGTATATTTATAGGCTGCTTATCTGAATGTCGTTTCGATTTTATAGCCGACTCAATCAATAAAAATTTGTGAATTCCAACGATTATTGTTGCTTTTGAGTCTCTGTATTATTCCTTGTTGCGCCGTAATCAGTCGGCAATTACTTTTGCTTTATCCGCCGTTAAACCTTCTTACTTTCTGAATCGTCATGACCATACATTCCTTAACCGGCTCCAGGCTACCTAATGCCCCTTCCGTTTGGATCGTTGATGACGATGAAGACGATCAATTGTTTATTCGCTCCGCTTTCAAGGAAACGCATGAGCCTATTCATGTCCGTACGCTGACCGATGGTGATGAATTACTGCCGCAGCTAACGAACTGCGAAGAGTTGCCTTCATTGATTCTGTTAGATATTAATATGAATCGTCAGGATGGCTTCGAGACGCTCAATCAACTTCGGAACGCCCCCAGTTTTGCTCACTTACCCGTTGTGATGCTGACTACATCGTCTGACAAATCTGATTGGCAGCGGAGTTTAGCTTTAGGCGCTAACCAATGTCTCACGAAACCCGCCAGCTATAAACAGTTGGTTCATATGGTGAAAGGGCTAACCGAAGATTGGGCCCTGGCGTAGGGATGCTCTAAATTTTTCATACGTCGTCTGAACCAACTTTACTCAGTATCCGATTTTAAACGTATGTCTTCATCACTACGTTTAGAACTTCGTACGCCCATCAGCGACGATCGCCCGGTGTTTGTATCGGGTAATTTTTGCGACTGGCTTCCCGATTTGGCGCAATTTCAGATGCAGCCTGTTGGGCCAGATCAGTTTGTGTACGAATTTCCTAAAGGGATGGAACTGCCCAAAACGCTGGAATATAAATATACCCGTGGTGGCTGGGATCATGTCGAGCTGAGTGCATCGGGTGAGTCGGTTGGAAACCGAACAGTACCACGTTCTGTCAACTCAAAACGGGAGTATGTACCTCACTGGCGATGGTTCGGGATGCCTTTCAATCCGGCCTTTTTACCTAAAATAGCCCTGCTCGGCGATACGTTCAACGCGCCCAAACTCCTCCAGACACGTCGGGTTCATATCCTGTTGCCGCATGATTATGATCAGACTGAAAAGCGATACCCCGTCTTGTATCTGCATGATGGCCAGAATTTATTTGGTGGCGGAGTGGGCTATGGGAGCTGGGAAATCGACCAGAAAATGGCACTTCTGGCAGCCAGACACCATCACGAAGTTATTCTGATTTCCATTGATCATGCCCATGACGAGCGTATTCGGGAGTTTACGTTTCACCGTACACGGGCTGGTGCAGGCCGAGGCCAATACTATCTGGACTTTATTCGAAAAACCTTAAAACCGCTGGTTGATCAACGGTTTCGAACCTTACCTGATGCAACTCATACGGGTATTGGCGGGAGTTCGTTAGGTGGTCTGATTAGCATTTATGCGGGTCTGATGCACCCTGAAATATTTGGACGATTGATGGTCTTTTCACCTTCACTCTGGATTTCGCCTAAAATCTATTTTGATGCCATTCGTTTCAAGGCGTCAGTGCCGATGAAAATTTATGCCTATGGCGGAGAAAAGGAGTCGCAGTATATGGTGCCGAATATTCAGCGATTCAACGAATCACTCGCCCGCCAGGCGTATGGCGGCAACCCTATCGATATTCATTTGTCTGTTGATCCAACCGGAATCCATCAGGAAGCCCACTGGGGTCGTGAATTCCCGAAAGCGGTAGAGTGGTTGTTTTATTAAAAAATCATATTGATCCTAAAAATCAGCGTTCCATAAATACCTATGAATATTACCCTAAGTACCCAGGCTTCCGGCGCTGGCGATCTGATTATTCCGATTGAACAAACGACTGACCTTTCGAATCAACTGGACAGTATCGCCGAGAAACTGGCGCTACCAGTTTCTGTACTCCAACGCGATTTTAAGGCCGATGCCAAAGAGGTGCTGGTTTTATACAGGGCCGATGGCAACAAAACATATCTGCTTGGTCTGGGGACTGATCCGCAGGAAATCGACTGGCTTCGTGCGTTTCGGAAGTTATTTTTCGAGCAGAAAGCGAAACTGTCGGAACAGCTTAGCATTGATTTAACAACCTTTAGGGCTGAGGTAATCGAGGCCACTGTTCTGGGTGTTCGCTGGGGTGGATACGATCTGAAACTCTATCAGACAGATAAACCGGCAGCTCCTGTTTTCTTTTCCGATGCAGGGCAACTGACACTTTATATCAATATAGATCAGCAGGAACTAGCGAAAGAAGCCCTGAACCGCGCCGAAGCCATTGCGCAAACCCAGCGGCAGATTCTGGACTTGATGAATGCGCCTGCTAATTATAAAATTCCGCAAACATTAGCCGATTGGGCCGTTTCGTCGGGTAGTCAGTATGACTATTCTGTGACAGTGCTTGATAAGGCGGAACTGGAAAAACAGAAGCTAGGCGCTTTGTTGAGTGTTAGCCAGGGAAGCGATGTGCCACCCGTGCTGATCGTAACCGAATATAAACCAGAAGGCATTGCTAATCCTTTAACGGTAGGGTTAGTAGGCAAAGGCGTTACGTTCGATACGGGAGGTGTATCGATCAAAACGTCGTCGAATATGCACCTGATGAAGAGCGATATGGGTGGTGCTGCGGCTGTTTTGGGAACCGTAGAGGTGGTGGCCAAGCTGAAACTGCCGATTCACGTAGTTGGTATTGTGCCATCAACCGAAAACTCAACCGATGGCCGCTCAACCAAACCGGGTGATGTAATTACGGCGTATAACGGAAAAACCATTGAAGTCATTGATACGGACGCCGAAGGGCGCGTGATTCTGGCCGATGGACTTGGCTATATGGTCCGCAATTACCAGCCCGATATCCTGATCGATTTGGCTACACTTACAGGCAATGTTATTGCGGCCTTAGGCTACCACGCGGCTGGCTTATTTACCCAAAATGATGAACTGGCCAGCAAACTTATTGATGCCTCTAACCAAACAGGGGAGCGGTTATGGCGGTTACCACTTTGGGATGCATATCGGGAAGACATCAAATCGGATGTAGCCGATCTGAAAAACTTCAGCGGTAAACCCATTGCCGGATCAATTAGCGCGGCTAAATTTCTGGAGGTGTTTTCGGAAAATCATCCAGCCTGGGCGCACCTGGATATTGCCGGAATGGCGTTCGCTGATACAGAATTTGGTTCGCAGAAAAACGCAACAGGATTTGGCATTCGGTTGTTAATTGCCTATTTACGAGCATTAATTGCGGAGACTTGCTAAGAAAAGTTCGCCTTTTTGTTTTTTGGCCGTAGGTTTAGTAGCTATAATTTGTAGTTTGCCAATGTTAACTACTACCCACACCAGAGGATAGGCACCAGCAAATGACTAACCACAAACTACAACCTAAATCACTATGAGCCAGTTGTCCTTTTTGTGCATAGCCACCTTCCTCAAGGGGCACGATTTCATGAAGGCCTGCAAAGAGTTGGGCAACACCGTCTATCTGTTAACGGATCAGAAATTAGCGAATGAAAACTGGCCTCGTGAGGCTATCGACGAGTTCTTTTTTCTGCCTTCGCCCAGTAACGCTCCCGAAGAGCTGGAAAAAATGATTGTGGGTCTGGCGCATGCGATGCGCTCCCGCAAGATTGACCGGATCGTGGCTCTGGATGACTTCGACGTAGAAAAAGGCGCCCTTATTCGGGAAACATTTCGCATTGATGGAATGGGGCAAACGACGTCTCGATACTTTCGGGATAAACTGGCCATGCGGACGCGGGCTTTTGCTGCTGGAATTCGGGTTCCAGCGTTTAGTTCGTTGTTTCATGACGAGACAGTTACTGCTTTTTTACAGACAACCGAATCGCCCTGGCTCATTAAACCCCGTTCAGAGGCCTCTACAACGGGTATTCGGAAAGTGCATTCGCTGGAAGAAGCCTGGTCGGCTATTCATTTGCTCGGCGATCTTCGGCATCACTACCTGATCGAAGAATTTAAGCCAGGTAAGGTTTATCACGTTGATGCCTTGTCGGTCGATGGAAAAGCGGTTTTCTCGCGGGTAAGTCAATACCTGGCTACGCCTATGGAAGTTGCTCACGGTGGTGGCGTATTTCGTACCGGAACACTGCCGCTGAACACCCCCGAAACGAATGCGCTTCAGCAGATGAACGATCAGGTTTTGGAAGCATTCGGGATGCGTTACAGCGCTTCACATTCCGAATACATTCGGGGAGATCACGATGGCGAATTGTATTTTCTGGAGACGTCTTCCCGAGTAGGTGGTGCGCATATTGCCGAGATGGTTGAAGCCGCATCGGGCGTCAACTTATGGCGAGAGTGGGCCAAACTGGAAATCGCCGTTGCCCGTAAAGAGCACTATGTGCCTCCGGTTGATAAAGAAAATTACGCCGGACTAATTGTATCATTAGCCCGTCAACAATGGCCTGATCTTTCGGTGTTTACCGAACCCGAAATTTTCTGGCGTATCAATCGGGAATACCACGTTGGATTGATTGTCAATTCGCCTGATCGTGATCGAATATTAACGTTATTAGATGAATACATGCATCGGATTTATGCCGAGTTTCATGCTTCGGCTCCCTTGCCTGACAAACCAACGAGCTAGGTAAGGTGGACCTCTGGTCCGCATAGGTAGTTTTTAAGTTTCAACTATGCGGACCAGAGGTCCACCTTACAAGTCTAATTCCTTAAAGTATCTTTCCTGGCTTTTCCCAATGGTACCGACACGCCAAAGGCCCGTGGATCGCTGGGGGGCATTGTTTTTCGTTTTTTGTCGTTCTGCACGGGTGGGATTGGGTTCGCTGGCGTTTGGGCCGTCATACCACCACCCGATATAGGCGTATCAACACCTGGAATGGCTACCTGCTTTACAACAGGTTCCTGAGTAGTGGTTTTTGTGGTATCACTTTGTGCAAAACAAAGAGAGCCAGACAGGCTGGCTACGAAGAAAAATAGGAGCGTACGCATAAGAAAAGATCATTTGTTGAGTAAGCCGACGCCAGCTAAATCACTGGAAACCGGGTATCCTATCAACTATCTTTCATGCGTAAAGTTTCGGCTAAAATCACAATTCATCCACCCGCACAAACTGGTAGCCTTTCCGCTGATAGTCAGTTAAAAACTCGTCCAGGCGATCATAAAGTTTATCCGTTCGCGTGGGGCCAGTACCGATGTGCATCAGCAAGATAAATCCGTTTAATCCCGCTGGCTTTTTTGCTTCATACGTGTGGATTGATTGCAGGATTGTCTCGCTGGTTCGGTAATTCCGATCTTCGGGGGTAGTGTAATCGGCATGACTCAGGGTGCCGGGTGTGTAGTTGATGAGTTGAACCCCCTCGGCCCTGGTCCAGATCGAAATGCTGTCGTTATACCACTCATAAGGCGGTAGAAATAGGCGAGGATTTTTAGATGAATTATTGAAGCGAGCTAGGGCGGAATAGTTCGCCCGTAAGTCGCTCACAAACTCCTTTCGACTGACGAGCAAGCTATCTCGTTTACCCCAATCGCAATATAAGAGATGCTGATCGGAATGGGGACCAAGGTAATTTCCGTCCTGAACCAACTGCTTGATTATCGCGGAGAAGTTTGGATTTCGAATAAAACGACCTGTCAGAAAAAACGAAGCCCGAACGTCGTGCTTGCGTAACGTTCGGGCAATTGTTGAGCCACCATCGGCAAATTCGTCGCCTGTGAAGACGAGTGCGAGTCGCTTGAGCGAGGTATCGCCCCTAATTTTTGCCCCTTTGAAATAGGTTGATTTGGTGTCGCTTGTTGGTAGGTTGAGCTTTTTAACAGGTTTGCTTACTTTTTTAGGGAACGCTTTAGGGCTAAGAGCACTAGGTTTTTCGGCCTGCTTGGCGGCTAATAAGTAAATGAGCGTTGCCGTGCCATCCATTGTTGGCTCGTTGGTGCTGTAATCACCATAATCGTCGTGATAAACGGCCACATTGCTCTGGAAAGCCGCATATTCGTCGGGCTGATAGAGCGTAATGCCAATCAGTTTGCTGTAGATACTACCCCGCACGGGACCATCTACCAGCCCGCCATCAATAGGGTATTGTTTCAGGTGCGTAAAGGCCGAGTGCGGATCGGAGGGGGTATCAGCATTAGCAGGAAGGCCATACACGAAGCTGGTGCCCCAGATGTTACAGCCAAATAACCAGTCGAAATTGGCCTGCTCAAGTGCTTCGTACTGCGTATCATGCGTTAACTGACGGTACCAGAAGCACTGGGTAGCAAAGGAGGTGGTGAGGTTATTGCTGCACCACGTAAAGGGGACACCCCGATAAAACGCATTTTGTTTCGCACGTTGCCAGATGGTTTCGATGCCTTGCTTATAAAAATCAGTAACCGTTTTACGCTGACTGGCAGGAAGTTTTTTTGCCAGTTCTGCATGGCCAACGTTCACAAAGGGGTACCACTGATAATGTCGGGCGGTATCGTTCAGAATCCAGGGTGTAACCGGTTCTTGTCGGGCAAAATCCAGCGCTTTAGTTTGCCATCTAACAGCCTGTTTTCCTGCGGCTTTGGCGGCATTGAGTTGCTCAACAGTGGCCAGCTCCATGTCGTCGGTATAATTGTCTTCTTCGTAGAAATACGGTGCTCGTCCGGGTGCCGTCTGACAGTTTCCCGGTTTGTTCAAACCAAGCTGATAGGCTGATTTCGACCGTTGCCAAAGCTTTTTCGCATAATCGGGCTGACGAGCATGCAGTAGTTGATAACCTAGGGCCATGGCACTACTGACTTTTCCGGCGGTAGAGGCTACACCAGTTGCGCGACTTTTGTACTTAAACATCCCCTGCGGCTGTCCCGACGCGAAGTAAACGGGGCGTTCAAAACCTTTCCCGTAGAAATTATCTTCTTTCGGAATCCGCATACCGGCGTGGTCGCGATCATCACCAAGTTGATTGAAGAGCCAATCCTCTCTGGGGTGCATTTTCAGCAACCAATCCAATCCCCATTGCGCTTCGTCCAGTACGTCGGCTTGTCCGTTACTGCCCGCTAATCCATTTGCCTGATGCTGATCGCTGAACGCCTTCGGGAAATCGCGCTGAGCCGCCAATAGGTGATAAGTTGCGTTGGCAGAGGTAGTTACATATTGCAGGTAGTCGGACGCATCGTGCCACCCACCCGATGCGTCGATATGGGTACTATCGGGCATGGGGCCGTAGAGTGTATAGCCGTCGTGCGTATGACAGGAATCTTTCAGGAATGGGTTGTAGCCACTTCGTTGTTGGCGCATATATCGTAAACAAAAATCGGCAGCTCCATCATAAACGGTTTCGTCAATGCGGAAACTGGGTGAGCGGACGCCGTCGTTTGTTTGCAGGTAATAGCGACCTGGTTTTCGGACAGTTGAAAAATCGAGTCGATAGGTTTGCTGAAACGGCCCATAAGCCCCAAACGTCTTTCCGGCCGGTAATTGCTGGATTACGCGATTTGTCTGCTCATCAATAAGCTGAAACTGCGTCAACGTCTGGTCAGTCAAGCTACCCCAAACCGCTATTTTAGGGCTGCTGGGGCGATAACCCAGGAGGTTAGTGCGGATAACGGCAGTTGGTTGGTGTGATTGGTTCATTTGCAGAGACAAGGCATGCCTTGTCTCTACGTGGGCGGGTGGAACAGCAAATACCGTAATGCTGATTACTAACGCTATGAGTATGGGTAGACGAATGGGCATGGTGTTGGTTGATTGGGCGGCCCTATATCTTTTTCAATAATCCCATCATCATTTCCTCGAAATAGGCACCATTGTAGGGACCAAACCAGTTCATGTCGCGGGTTTCGTAGGTTGGGCGGTTGTAATAGGCGTCCGGTGTGACGTAACCAATGTAGCCGCCGTCGAAGCTGGTAATCATTAGATTAACACCTTTTTGGGTTGCCAATGGCTTGAAGTCGGCAACAAATTCACCTGAGAAATCGCAGGGGGTACCCAGCAGCACAGTTTGGCCAATGCGCAAAGCTTTCAGATCGGATGGGTAGTCGCCGTAGATGGCGTAGAATAACCAGGGACGCACCCGCCAGTTTCCGATTACGCGCGGATGTGGCTCGCGCAAACCCAGCGGTAAGGTAAGAATGGCTAATGCACTGTCGGATTTCGTTTGGATTTGGGGAACAGTTCGCTCGATCCGTAAGGCCAGATCGCCAGCGTAATTCCGGATTTCCTGAAAATCGGTCTTGCCTCGCGCCTGCGGACCTGTGCTGCCAACGGCCCCGGCCATAAACACGGCAAAGTCAGCCGATTTCTTTTCCAGCCGATCTACGAGCGAACCTGGATAATCGCGACTGAGGTATTTCCACATATCATCTTCATACAAGGTCGCGTGGCCAGCAAAGGTGCAGAGCAAGGCCGATTCACCCGTCGATTTTTTCAGCTTTAGCAAGCGAATCATACCATCAAGTGGCCCAGTTGGTCCCGAGCTTCCAATTCGGTTGTAGATGTGGTCGCTGGCATCTGCTTGTCCAAAACCCACCTGAACCGGAGCCATATTGGTTTGCGCATTCCGAATGGCCTGCAGGACTCCATCGGTAATACGGGTCACAATTTTCTCATCGTACCCGCCCGCAATCAGCTGACCAACCAGACCGGGTGCCCAGCCACCAATGCTATTGTGTGAGTGAATAGCGCCCGTATAGACATTCTCCCACCGTAAACCGACTTCTGGTAGGCGTTTTTTGAGTGCTTCCATAACAGTAGGGGGCGTAATGAGGAGGTCTAAACCAATTATGGCGACTTTTGTACTACCGTTATCCAGCACAATAGCCCGAACAAAGATAGAATCGGCAACAACGTGCCAGTGCTTGCCACGGCGGGCTCCATAGCCGCCAGTGGGTGTATCATAGGGAGGAGTGATATTCACTTTTGCCCAACCTGCCTGTAAAGGATCTTTAGCCGGGGTTGGTGCCGAGAGTTGCTCCAGCCGTTGTTTCGTTTGGGTATAGTAGGGCATTTGCTGGTAAGGGGTCTCATCAACCGGCGCCAGACTGACAGCCAGAAAGAGTAGAATAAAAACAACCAGCCCCAGAAGAACTTTGAGAAGAATACGGACGAATTTCATGTACTATCGCTTAGACTGGCGAATTTCGTTAAAAGTAGTTAAGAGTTGTCAGGTGTGGTCAGGAATAGTCAGAGGTTGTCAAGAATGAGTAGGAGATGATGAGGGAATTTTCAGGCCTAACTATCTTTGACCACGCTTGACTACTTTTGACCACACCTGACACCTCTTGACAAAAAAAGGCACCGGAGAAAATCTCCGATGCCTTCCGTCACCCTGCCGGTTTCCCGGCCTCCCTATATTATGATTTGTTAGCTCAGGAATGGCGCTGCTGCGGCCAATACCTGTGTTTTTGTCAGTGGTTCATCAAAAGCACCCCGGAAATTGTCATCCGATATACCCGATACGTTTGGCAGTGTTTTAAGATTCACCGTACCCTGCGTAAAGGTCGTCTGTGTGGCGTCCGAAACCCATCCTTTCATACCCAGCATCCGGCGAATTTCTGACGCGTGTCGAGCTTCAACCGAGTGAATTTGTAAGGCTACTCCCAAAATAGCTTTATCATTGATCAGCGCTGGAGCCTGACCTTTGTAGGCCTGAACACCGGTATCTTCCAGTACACGCGCTGTAGCTAAAAATGTAGCGTAGCTCGTAAATGTCCCGGCTGGATATTTAAACGTTGGTTTCGCTACGGCAGCCGCGCCCAGGGCTGATTTTAACAGCGCTACGTGTGCAGCTTCGTGCTTGCTAATCTGTGTAATGACAGTGGTATCGGTAGAAGGCACCAAACCTGATGTACCCAATCCGGTGCGGTAAAATTCGTCTTCCAGATATTCGAGCGTAAGAGCAAAGTTGGCTACATCGATAGCCGCCTGCGAAGGCGTCGTTGTGCTTTGCGCCAGTGCTTTATTGAGCGTACCCGCAACGATAGCCGGAATACCCGCAGCGATCAGGTTTGAACTAAATTTGAGGAGGTTCCGGCGAGAGTAAAAGCTATAACGATCACTAAATTCGGGATCAACCTTCTCAATATCAGATATTAATTTAAATAAATTCATAGCGTTGTGTCAGGTTTACTTGGGAAGATTGGTGGCCGTAATGGTTGTTTTTACATACTTCTGTGCGATAGGCAACACCGTTGCGGGCGGATTCGATACATCGAGACCCGTAGCAGGAGCCACTACATCATCGCCAGCAAAGTCAGCCGATTTCGGATTGAGTAGATCACGAATGGCTGCTGCATGACGCGCTTCAACCGATACAATCTTTCCGGCTACTGCCAGGTAATCTGAATTTGTAATGAGCGGACCAGCCCCATTATAGGCCGATACCCCAAGATCTTCAAACGCTTTGGCTGTTCCCAAAACACTAGCCCGGTCGGTGAAGTTGATCGATGCAAAATTTGGGGTTAAGCCAGCAATGGCATTCGTGCCTAGAGCCGCTTTCAAAAATTCACGATGAACAATTTCATGATCGCGGATGTCGCTCAATAGCGTTTTTTCGGCATCAGTCATTCCACTGTAGGGCGTAGCAATTACCTGTGTGTAAAAAGCCGCTTCTAACTGCTCCAGCGCATAAGCGTAATTCAAAATCCCGATGTCGCCCGTGCCTAAATCCACAGGTGCCATTACTGTTGTTGGATTTTCTTCATTGCCACAAGCGGCCAACATAGCTCCTCCGGCGGTTAAGGCGCCTGCATAGTAGAGAAATAACCGGCGACCTACTTTAACCGGTTCTAACTGGCCTGGTAGCATGGTAAGGCCCGATTCATTGTCCTGTTTTTTCATAACGTATTCATTAAAAAGCAGCGAAAGAATGCCGTTTCGTATTATTTAGGAACACTTACGACTGCGGATGAAATTTGGATTTGGGCTTTCTATAAAAACAGCATTAAGTGCTAAAAACGGGCTGTTATTGGTGTTTAACATCTTGATGCCAAATTTGTTGGAATCGGTACAAAATGCCTGATAGAAATAGGGTTAGAGGAGTCTACAGTCCGCAAAAATGACCGCTACCTGTTGATTGACAAGGTGGTAAAGCGCTAAGACAAATTAAAAAGGGTTACCTGGAGCGTTTATTGTCGGTGAAGATTGGGAGAAAATCGGTCGCCGATTGTAATTTCGTTACGGCCTAATCAGGGGAGCCCATAACAACCAACGCATCCAACGAATTAATATGAACATTACGCAAGTGCGCGAACACCTCCATCGTCTCATTGATGAAGTAGATGATTTATACGTACTAAATGGCCTTTATCGAACGCTGATTGCCGATAAGCGTCAACGGGAGTCTTACGAAAAAGAACAACTCGAAAAAGCGAAGAAGCAGACTAGAAACGCTGGCTAATCTATTTGGAGATGCCGCTTATCGTCAACGCAATGATAATCGCGTTGAAACCGAACGAAAGCACACCGTGAGCCAGCGCGGTTCGACGCATTCTTTTTGAACTGATCGTTACGTCGGAAACCTGGCTAGTCATGCCAATAACGAACGAAAAGTAGGCGAAGTCTAGGTAGTCAGGTTCGGGCTCATCCGGAAAATTCAAGCCTTTGGGGCGCTTGCTCAATCGGGTATCATTGCCATAATAGAGATGTGCGTAACGGATTGTAAAGACCGTATGCACCAAAATCCAGGCATTTGCAACCGCCAGAATAGGTAGCAGCAGATGCTCTCTTCGATTGTTATCCATCGAATTGAGTAGCGCTACAACCGCGAACAAGCTGGCAACGGCGGCTACAACAACAAAAACCAGAATATAGAGTCGACTTGAATCCTGAAGACGAGACAGTTTTGGTAAATCGCGGGGATGTGCCACCAGCAAAGATGTCCAGGCTAGCCCTAATATCGTCATGGCAAAGGCTACCCAGACAGCCGTGACATGAGCAGGAACATTATAACTCTCCGGAACAATGAAATAGGCGATTCCTGATACAGCCAGGGCAATCATAAGCCGATGGTGCGAATCGAATCGGGAAACGTACTGAATCAATTTATTGATCATGGAAATGCCGGAAAGACAAGCTGGCCGCTAAATAAGTCATCCGTCTGTTGTTGCCCAAATTTACAGGCGCTGAACGAATAGCATAAAGGTGAGCGTAAGCGTATTCGACGAGATTAAAAATAGATTTAGAATTGTGTTGTAAATAGATACAGACCTGAATTGGTCACGCTAGCGACAATAGGGACTTTCTACCTAATATAGGCTTTCTGTATTGTTTCTTTGATGGGGAAAATTCATTGTCTGAAATAAGTTACATAGTGTCATGTATGCCTGTAAGCGCAGTTGGATCAGATTATTAGGTAGTAAATAGCCCTAAATCATAACGACACCTGTCTGAATGGTTTGTGGAATATTCTTGGAAAAATCTGTTTTTTCCAATGATTGTACGGTACAGGAGGGCTTTTTCGAAATTTTCAACCATCTTGCCTTGTCATTTGACGATCTTATAGCCAGAAGTCGTTTTGTTGAGAATCTATGAAAGAGTACATCCGACCCATCAAACGTTTGCTTGTCGCTAACCGGGGCGAAATTGCCATCCGTATCATGCGCGCTGCCACCGAATTGGGCATCACCACCGTTGCTGTTTACACCTATGAAGACCGCTATTCGCTCCACCGCTACAAGGCCGATGAAGCGTATCAGATTGGTCGGGATGAAGATGCGCTGAAACCGTATCTAGACGTCGAGGGTATTATTTTACTGGCTAAACGTCATAAAATCGATGCCATACACCCTGGCTATGGCTTTCTGTCGGAGAACGTAAAGCTGGCCCGACGGTGCCGCGAAGAGGGAATTATCTTCATCGGCCCATCGCCCGAAGCAATGGATGCGCTGGGCGATAAAGTTCGGGCTAAAAATCTGGCTACCAGTGCCGGTGTTCCGCTCATTCCCGATTCTCGGGAAGAGAACATGAGTCCCGAATTTGCCTTGACCGAAGCCCAGCGAATTGGTTTCCCGATCATGGTAAAAGCCGCAGCGGGTGGCGGTGGCCGTGGGATGCGGGTCGTTCGGCAGGCCGAAGAATTTGAAAAAGCCTTTGCTGAAGCCAAAAACGAAGCACGCAATGCGTTTGGTGATGACACGATTTTCCTCGAAAAATTCATCGAAGAGCCCAAGCATATCGAAGTTCAATTGCTTGGTGATCAGCATGGAAACATCGTTCATTTGTATGAGCGGGACTGCTCGGTGCAACGACGTTTCCAGAAGGTTGTCGAAGTAGCGCCATCGTTTGGCCTGAAGCAGGAAACCAAGGATAAACTCTATGCGTACGCGCTTCAACTGGGCCGGGCCGTCGAATACTCCAACGCCGGAACCGTTGAGTTTCTGGTCGATAAAAATGAGAATATCTACTTCATTGAAGTAAACCCACGGATTCAGGTTGAGCATACAATAACAGAAGAAGTAACTGGTATCGATATCGTCAGAACGCAGATTCTGATTGCGATGGGGTACCAGCTTTCCGACAATGGCATTTACATCAATCGGCAGGAAGATATTCCGCTGAACGGCTACGCTATTCAGTGCCGGATTACGACTGAAGATCCGTCGAACGGTTTTAAACCCGATTTTGGCACCATCACCGCCTATAGAAATGCGGCCGGATTTGGTATTCGTTTAGATGAGGGAAGTAGCTATGCGGGCATGAAAATCTCGCCCTACTTCGACTCGATGATTGTGAAAGTTTCGGCGCGGGGACGGACGCTCAAAGGCGCTACCCAACGCCTGATGCGGGCGTTGCAGGAGTTTCGGATTCGGGGCGTTAAAACCAATATTGCTTTTTTACAGAATGTAATTAGCAACCCGATTTTTCAGCGGGGCGAGGCACGGGTATCGTTCATTGAAACGCACCCCGAACTCTTTAACCTTCGTAAACCACAGGACCGGTCAACGCGCGTACTGAACTACCTGGCCGATGTTATTGTAAACGGCAATCCGGAAGTAAAAAAGAAAGACGACAGCAAACTATTCCGCACGCCCATTGTTCCGGCTTTCGATACCTACGGGGCTTACCCAGCCGGGAACCGGGATCGCCTGAAAGAACTAGGCCGCGAGAAGTTTTCGCAGTGGGTGAAAGATCAGAAATGCGTCCTCTATACCGATACGACGTTCCGCGATGGGCACCAGTCGTTGCTGGCAACACGGGTTCGAACCCAGGATTTGCAAAAAGTAGCTGAAGGATTCGCGAAAAACCATCCAGAACTATTCTCGATGGAAGTCTGGGGCGGTGCGACCTTCGATGTCGCTATGCGTTTCCTCTACGAAAGTCCCTGGAAACGATTGGAAGCCCTGCGTGAGGCCATGCCAAACATGCTGTTGCAAATGCTGTTCCGGGGTTCCAACGCGGTTGGTTATTCGGCTTACCCCGATAACCTGATCGAAAAATTCGTTGAGAAATCGTGGGAAACCGGTATCGATGTCTTCCGCATTTTCGATTCGCTCAACTGGGTTGAGGCCATGAAAGTGAGCATTCGGGCTGTTCGTGAGCGTACTGATGCCCTTTGTGAAGCCGCTATTTGTTACACGGGAGATGTTCTATCGCCAAATCAGCACAAATACACGCTCCAGTATTACCTCGACATGGCGCGTCAGCTCGAAGATGAAGGCGCTCATTTGCTGGCCATTAAAGACATGGCTGGTTTGCTGAAACCGCTATCGGCAGAGGTACTGGTCAGGGAGCTGAAAAAAGCCGTGAGTATTCCAATTCACCTGCATACGCACGATACGGCGGGTATTCAGGCGGCTACCTACCTGAAAGCGATTGACTCGGGAGTAGATATTGTCGATTGTGCTTTGGGTGCGTTATCGGGCTTAACGTCACAACCGAACTTCAACTCGGTCGTAGCAATGATGGAAGGACACGAGCGCGAATGCAAAATGAATCTGCCCTCGCTTAACGCCTACTCCAACTATTGGGAAGATGTTCGGGAGTATTACTATCCGTTTGAGTCGGGCATGAAAGCGAGCAGCGCCGAGGTGTATGAAAATGAAATTCCCGGCGGCCAGTATTCGAACTTAAAACCACAGGCTATTGCTACGGGCCTGGGCGATAAATTCGAGACGTTGAAGAAGAATTATTCGGTGGCGAACCAATTGTTTGGCGACATCGTGAAAGTAACACCTTCGTCGAAAGTGGTTGGCGATATGGCGATTTTCATGACAGCCAATAACCTCACCGCCAACGATGTATTGACACGAGGAGACTCTTTATCCTTCCCCGAATCGGTAAAAGAGTTGATGAAGGGAATTTTGGGCCAGCCCGTTGGTGGTTTTCCGGAAGACATCCAGAAGGTTGTGCTGAAAGGAGAAGAACCGATTACAGATCGTCCTAATAAGCACCTGAAACCCATCGACTTCGATGCTGATTTCAAGGAGTTCGAAGCAAAATACCCGCTTTGCGATGGCTTCCTGGATTATCTGTCGTACCAGATGTATCCGAAGGTCTATGACGAATATTATAAAGCGAATGAGCAGTATGGTAACGTTAGCATCATTCCGACACCTGCGTTTTTCTATGGTCTAAAAGAAAACGAAGAAATCCTGATTAACATCGAAGAAGGGAAGAATATCCTGGTTCGGTTATTATTCCGGTCGGAGCCAGACGAGTTCGGTATGCGGACGATCACCTTCGAACTAAACGGCCAGAGCCGGCAGGTGAAGGTGCGTGATAAGGCATCGAAAGTGGAGAAGTCGCATCACGTTAAAGTGAGCAAAGCAGGCGATGTAGGTGCTCCGTTGCAGGGACGACTAACGCGAATTCTGGTGAAAGAAGGAGATACGGTTAAGAAAAACCAACCGCTGTTCGTTATTGAAGCCATGAAAATGGAAAGTATCGTAGCCGCTCAGAAGGCAGGAACAGTTAGTAAAATTGTCCTGAAAGAAAGTACAACAGTTGAACAAGACGACTGTGTATTAGAGCTTGCGTAGTACTACGTTTTAAAACGGTGGATTCATTTGATTCTGATTGCCAGTCAATAAGGTCAAACGAATCCACCGTTTTTTACAACAAATTCATCACGACTAAACTTACAAATCACATCTTATGACTCTCAAAAAACTAGTCCTTGCCCTTGGATGTCTGCTGGCCGGTTTTAGTAGCGAGGCACAAACAAAACCAAAAGATGGCTTTTGGCGAGGAGTTTTTACAATGGCGGGCGGGCTGCAAGCCCCTTTCAATTTCGAACTGAAGGGAAAATCGGCTTACCTGATCAATGGAACGGAGCGATTCGAACTTCCAGGCGTCCATCAACGAGCCGATTCATTGTTTATTCCGGTCGATGTTTACAATCGGCTACTGGCAGCCAAAATTGAAAACGATGGAACGTTGGTAGGAACGTTTAACTACCTGGGAACCTCGACACCCGTTAAGCCAATACCATTTCGGGCCGAGTATGGTAAAAAGTATCGCTTTGTGGAGCATCCGGCCCCCGCTTCGGTTAGTTTACAGGGGAAATGGGATGTGGTTATTAACGACAAAACCAAGTTGATCGGCGTATTTGAGCAACGCGCCAACCGCCTGACGGGTACGTTTCTGAGTACAGGTGGCGACCTCCGCTATTACGAAGGTGTGGTGCAGGCGGATAGTTTCGCCTTATCGGCGTTTGACGGGTCCAATCCACAATTGTTTAAGGGAAAAGTTAGTGGCAATCAGCTAATTGGTGAACAGGCCAGTGCGCGGGCTGTACAGCCTATTACGGGCACCCGAAATGCACAGGCTGCTTTGCCCGACGCTTATAGCCTGACAACTATGAAAAAAGGCGTCCCTTTTGCGTTTACATTTCCAGATGCGTTTACAGGTAAGCCAGTATCGTTAACTGATCCGAAGTATAAGGATAAAGTAGTTATTGTGACCATTATGGGAAGCTGGTGCCACAACTGTATGGACGAAGCGGCCCTTCTGTCGCCCTGGTACGAAGCCAATAAGAAACGGGGCGTTGAAATTATTGGCTTGGCGTTCGAATATAAAAACGATCCAGCCTTTGCCAAAGCCCGGCTTGAACCCATGAAAAAACGGTATCAAATTGGGTATGATATTCTGTTTGCAGGCCTTTTAGATGGTAAACATCCTTCAGAGGCATTACCCGCGTTGAGCGAAGTGGCGGTTTTCCCCACAACGATTTTCGTTCGACGGAATGGCGAAGTAGCTAAAGTGCATACAGGCTATTCGGGCCCCGCGACCGGGCAGTATTACGAAGAGTTTGTAAAGGAATTCAACACCGAAATGGATCACCTGATCAATGAGACATCTTCGGGCGAAACGAAACAACGACTCAATAAATAATTGCTAACTTATGTACTTACTCAAAGCCACTGCAATGACGCAGTGGCTTTGTTTTTATGGCCTAGTTTACATCCGATACACATCTTCCAATTCAGTTGAAATTGGCCCAGGCAGGTTAATAAAAGCCAGGAGCTGCTCTAGAGGTTAATTTATAGGCTTAACATTGTGCCAGTCAAAGTTTTATCGCAACTTACTGCTGTAACCAACTTACTTCTTGACTATGGAAAATCAACCGCCCATTCCGCCTATGCCACCCACACCAGCCTCGTTTAGTGAAGCTGATGCCCGACTGTGGGCCATGCTGGCTCATCTGAGTGCGTTGCCGGGTTCGTTCTTCGTTGTAGGAAGCGTTGTGGCACCTTTGGTTATCTGGCAAATCCAGAAAGACAAGTCAGCATTTGTCGATTATCATGGAAAAGAAGCCCTTAATTTTCAGATTACGATCGCTATTGCAACGGGCCTATCGATTCTGCTCATGTTTGTGTTGATCGGATTTGTGTTGATTTGGGTGGTAGGTATTGTTTGGCTCGTTTTCACTATCATTGCCGGCATTAAAGCCAATAATGGAGAGTATTATCGGTATCCGATAGCAATTCGATTTATTAAATAAATCACTATCAACATCAAGTAAGGGTGGCTGGTAAACGGACAGATAACAATTTTAACAATATGAATGCGCAACAACAAAATCCAGAAGGTTCTATTGACGTCGAATTAAGTGAAGAAATTGCCGAAGGCGTTTATGCAAATCTGGCGATGATCGCTCACTCAAACAGTGAATTTATCCTGGATTTTATTCGCCTGATGCCGGGCGTGCCTAAGGCAAAAGTAAAAGCCCGCATTATTCTGACTCCTGAACACGCCAAAAGATTGTTAGATGCCCTACGGGAAAACATTAGTCGGTATGAAGAGGCACACGGCGGTATCAACGAACCCAACGATGCTTTTCGATTCCCAACGGGTGGCTTCGGTGGCCCAGTAGGACAAGCGTAATTGATTGACGAGCTACGATTTGTGATTTACGATTTACTCCCAGCATTAACAATAAATCGTAAATCACAAATCGTAATTCGCAAATTTTTATTACCTTTGCACCTCAAAATTCGGGAAGACTGTTTTTTTATAAACAAAATCAAGAATGCCTACTATACAACAATTAGTGCGTAAAGGCCGCGAAAAGCTGATCGACAAGTCAAAGTCGCCAGCTTTAGATGCCTGCCCACAACGTCGGGGTGTGTGTACACGGGTGTACACGACCACGCCGAAGAAGCCAAACTCGGCTCTTCGTAAAGTTGCCCGGGTTCGTTTAACGAACGGTCGGGAAGTTAACGCTTACATTCCAGGTGAAGGTCACAACCTGCAAGAACACTCAATCGTACTGATTCGGGGTGGTCGTGTGAAAGATCTTCCAGGGGTACGTTACCACATCGTTCGCGGTGCCTTGGATACGGCTGGTGTTAACGGTCGTCTGCAAAGCCGTTCGAAATACGGTGCCAAACGTCCGAAACCAGGTCAGGCTCCAGTAAAAGGTGGCAAAGGTGCACCACCAGCAAAAGGTAAAAAGAAATAAAGTGATTTACGATGTTCGATTTACGGCTTACGATTTAATGTATGCGTCAGCCAAAATCGTACCTCGTAATTTGTAAATCAATCGACTGGACGCTGGAAAGACTACGTTCAGAGTAAGATCAAAAATCTGAAGAAATCATGAGAAAGGCGAAACCGCCCAAGCGTTACGTATTACCTGATCCTAAGTATAAGGAAATCCTCGTAACCAAATTTGTTAACAATCTGATGTACGAAGGCAAAAAGAGCCTGGCGTACTCCATCTTCTACGACGCACTTGATGTAGTTGCAAAACGCACCAACGAAAGCGGTCTGGATACATGGAAAAAGGCATTGAACAATGTAATGCCATCAGTTGAAGTTAAAAGTCGTCGCGTCGGTGGGGCTACCTTCCAGGTGCCAACCGAAGTACGGGCAGACCGAAAAGTCGCGGTAGGCATGAAATGGCTTATTAAGTATGCTCGTTCGCGGGGTGAAAAAACTATGGTAGACCGGTTAGCAGCCGAAATCGTCGCAGCCGCAAAAGGTGAAGGCGCAGCTGTTAAAAAGAAGGACGATACGCACCGTATGGCAGAAGCCAACAAGGCGTTCTCGCACTTCCGGTTCTAAACCAACCAAACGCGCCAAAGTCCCGATGGCCGTTGAATTTGCAAAAGCTCCCCAACATTGGGGAGCTTTTGTTATTTTTGGCCCTATGACAATTCTGGAAAACGACCATCTCCGCGTGTCGATTCGTCCGAAAGGGGCCGAACTGACGTCTATTTTTCATAAACCTACCGGTGTAGAACATCTCTGGCAAGCCGACCCATCGGTGTGGGGGTGGCATGCTCCCAATCTGTTTCCAGTAGTAGGTGGGTGCCTGAACAATCAGGTGCTCATTGATGGAAAAACATACCCAATGGAGCGCCACGGTTTTACGCGCCAGTCGCTATTCGAAACAACAGAATCGACAACGACTCATGCCATATTTTCCTTGCGATCCAGCGTCGTAACGCGCGTACATTTCCCGTATGAATTTGACTTTCAGATAATTTATGAACTCGATGGTCCTCGCCTGATGGTTACTTATCGAGTTGTTAATCAGGATGAGAAGACCATTTTCTTCTCCGTGGGCGCACACCCGGCCTTTGCGGCTCCATTCTTCGTCAATGAAACCCTCGAAGACTATTTCATTGAATTTGAAGAGGCAGAAGACTTAGAAACACACATGCTTTCGGCGGGAGGCTATTTTACTGGCGAAACGAAACCAGTGCCAACTGAAGGTCATCGCCTGCCGTTAACAAAGCATTTGTTTGACGAAGATGCACTGGTTTTCAAAAATCTGGCTTCGCGGAGCGTATCGCTTCGAAGCGATAAACATGACCATGCCGTAACGGTGAGTTTTCCGTCGTTTCCTTATCTGGGCTTGTGGGCCAAGCCCGGTGCTTCATTCGTGTGTATTGAACCCTGGTTGGGTTGCGCAGATAGCGAGGGTGAGCTAAAACCTATTCAACAAAAAGAAGCTATTCAACAGGTAGGAGAGGGAGAGGTATTTGAAGCTGCTTTTACTATTGACGTGAAATAAGGTTCACGGTATTCAGTTTATGGTTTACGCGCCAGCCACCGTAAACCATAAACTGAATACCGTGAATCCCTATTGCGTTTCTTCTAGTGGCGTAAAATCCTTGAACGTCCGTTTGATGGCTTTATCAGTAGCTTCTTTTTTGTTTTGCCAGTTGGCATCTAATTCAAGGGCTACTAAACCACTCAAGCTCATTGAATTTCGGAAATCATCTAACTTTTTAACGAAATCTCCAGTACGACGAGTCGATTTCAACGCAAACTCGCGGGCAAATACGTCGCCTTTGTTTTGTAGTTCACTTCGTTTGCCCAATACGTAGTTATAACGGTCGAGCAAATCCTTCATCGACTTACCAATAACTTCAGTTGCTTCGAGCGTGCCCATTGTTAGCACAGCAGTACCACCCACAGCCGAAATAATACGGCCATTACTTTGAGCAGCTGGGCTGGTACTTGCACCTGTTACGGCTGGTGTTACACCTGTAACAGCTCCCAATGAGGCATTGGCTACCGAACGATTACGTTTGCCTCCTTTCGCTTTTTTGTAGTCATCCTTGAGTTGCCCTTCTTTATCGCTTAACTGCTCGATCAGCCCCCATGCCTGGACTAACACCTGACGGTATTGATTATAATAGTACCGGTCTTTCTCTGCCTCGTTAACCGTATTTAGAATTGTAAACGTAATCCGCTGTTCTGCCCGATTCTGCGCTTTATCCAACGCGTAAAATGTAATCTGAACATTTAATGAATCATACGGGTCTTTTACGAAATCATAAGTTGGTTGCCAGATAAATTCGTACTGATTTTCTGTATTCTTAATTAAGGCTGTTTTCGGAATTAGTTGGTTATCAGACAGGAAACCAAATGTAGAGATGTCGTCCTCCCCGTTGGGATCTGATAAGTAAAACTTTAGGTCTACGGTTGCGTTTTCGCGCAATTTGTAATGCGTTGCTTTGGGTATAACCTGAATGTCAGGTGGCAAATCCATAGCCGTAACCTCTATTTTGAGCCTTCCTTTTGTGCGTGTCTTTGCAGGCTGATCTTCTACCCAGAATTCAAGGTATTGGGGCGCCTGTTTTAACCGATTAAATTGGTTGAGCGAAAGGGTCCAGGTGAGTTCGCCTTGCGATGACAGTTTGCTGCCTTCGGGCATTTGGTCGGCAATGGGGATAAATACGATTGGATCGCCATCGTCATCGTGTACCACCTGTGGGTCAATTTTATAGGTATTCTGTGTTCGGTATCTGACGTAAAATGGCTGCAATTCGCCAACTACAGGCGGACGATTAACATGGGCCACTTTGAAGTCGATGGTTTGCGAAACAGACTGGCCACGTTTATTGCGCGCTTCAAACGTTACCGGTATAGTTCTTACGGTTTGAATTCGATCGGCCAGATCGAAGCTGGGTGTCCAATTAAAATGCCCAAGGGAATCGAACTGAATGCCATCTGGTATTTCGTTTCGAATGGAGAAAACTACGGTATCAGCCAGAGAGCCGATTGCTTTTAGATCAAATCGAATTGGGCTTCCTTCGGACACATGGTTCCAGTTCGTTTGGCTGGGAAATACAAGTTGTAGTGGTTTGGAGTCCTGCGCGTAGGTACTAAGGACCGTTGTGATCAGTAGTAGCCATGCAATTATACCGGCAGTTCGGGTCATAAGTAGAGTCGAAGGTGTCTGTGTTAAAAAACGTAAAAATAAGACTAAGATTTCGTCTGCCTGATGTTATGGTGCGCTTTTAAGATTTTTCTTATTCATTTCGACTCTTTAGTTAGTAATAATTATATTTTTCCGACATAAAGTAATACCTGTTGGCGTGATTAATTACGTAAATTTTAGAGTAGCATATGGGTTGATACGCGGTAGGTTGACACCAAAGCGGGGTAGGTGGTAGCAGATTTGCTAAAAGAGGCAAGCTTTTGTTAGTATATACATATATGGTACAAATAACCTTTTTAGTTTCTTGATAGATTCAACTTGTGTTATTAAAAATAATCTTTTTGGATTAAATAGTATATTTAATTGCCACTTTTTTAAATGATGGCATTAAAATTGATTAAATCGTATATATAGTATCCAGACCTGTTTCTATTTACTTAAAAGAGAAAAATTGTGCTTTTACATGTTGGCATATTCACTGTAATGTTATGGCATATTTCTTGTCACGAACTAAACATAAGAGTTGATAAAATTGACTTTTAGTCATATATCATACGTGTATACATCTACTTTGCAAAAAAATGATCCCGACGATGTTCTCCCTCAGTTTTGATTTAGGCGACCCAACAGGTAAACACAGCCCGCCCGATATCCATACCAGTTAGTCTGGGCACTATTAACAACTTTATCGAAATAGCTCGGCAATTGATTAGCCTCTATAAGCCTATATCGATCTAGTCAATCAGCTTTAAGGAATATGAACTACTAAGATTTAGTAGGGAGGCTTGCTATTGCCTTGACTGTAAACCTGCATAGTTTCTTTAGGCTCTTATTCATCTGATTTTTGGCAGTTATGAGCCTGTTCGTAAGCAGTTTGTAGTTGATGTTTAGGCCAATATCTGGACATAATTTAGTAAGGCTTATACTATTTTAACCGCCACCGTAAACTATAGTTTTTGTGAAAAACAATTGTACTACTCGCAGAGCGCGGTTCGCTACTGCTCGCTCACTAGTTCCTTCTCGCTTGCCACTTCCCCTGGTGTGTGCGGTATTACTGATCATTTTTATCGGAGTCGATAGGGTCTCAGCCAATGGGGATTCGTCAACTGCCTATGATTGGTTAGCGCATCAATACGACAAGCTTACTGGGTTGTCGTCGTATAAGGGATACCGTTCAGAATCTAGCTTGTCTAATGCCAGTACGATCCAACCCACAAGAACGGTGGCTAGTACAATCTGTACGGGTAATCAGTTTCTGTTTGTGGCTGATTATCCGCAGGGAGCTTCTTCGGGTACGCTGCACATTTTCGACTTCCCGTATACAGGCGCGGGCAACTCGCCAACTTATGCGACCAATGGCTGTGCACCTGGGATTGATACCGATGCCTCGGAAGGTGTCGCCGTTGATGTCGCTCACAAACGAATCTATGTCACTACTCTGGGAGCCAGCCAAATCGCCGTATACACCAGTGGTGGCTTGCAGGGAAGCATTAACCTACCTTCCGACTATGCACTCAGTGTAGCTGTGGACCCATCAGGGAACAATCTGTACGTAGCCGCCCAGCATGGTCTTTACCGGTATGATGTTAGTTTAGGTATCCCGAGTAACTACGTCAGTTTTGCCAGTAACAGCACCTTAGGCTTATCGACCGATTATTTATGGGGCGTTAGTGTAAGTCCAACGAATGGTCAACTTTATGTAACGACGGGTTGGAACCCTACCGATTTTTTGAATGGTGGAGCCACCAATTCCACCACGCGAATCCTGTCGGTTAACCCAATTACGTTAGGGGTCAATAGTACATTAGTCAATGTAGGTAAGTTTCCTGCACTGTTTGCGGGTATTACTGTAGCGTCGGATGGCAGTCTTTGGGTAGTTAATAACAATACCGTAGAGCATCGGGATGCCACTACGGGGAATATAATTGGCAGCAGCATTGGCACGAACGCGCCCGCTGCCAATGCTGGCGCGCCCGATAACCCGTTATGGGCGATTACCATTGGGCCTGACAACAAAGTATATGTGGGCTCAGGTGCAACGACAGCCTGTGTGTATCAGGTTGACCCGGGCAGCTCTACCGCCAGTGTATATGTTCCGTATGATAACTCACAGACTACGTTACAGCGGGCGAAAGCGCTGGCGTTTTTGTGTTCGGATATTACCTGTCCAACACCGCCGGTTTGCGCCATTAACCTCAAACCGACCGTATCAGGTTGTTATTCGGTTAGTGGAATGAGTAAAGCCACCGTCAGTGTGGAAGTGTCCTGGAGCAACGCGCCAAGTGGTAATATTACCGTTACGCTGGGCGGACAGACCCGTACCATCACGCCGGGTGTAATCCAGGTGAACTATGGTTATAACATCGGCAGTCATAGTCAGACTATTGTTTCTCCTCAGGTGGTTGCCTTTGAAATCGATCTGCCCGATGCAGGAGGGGCAATTACCGCTTCCTTCGATAATAGTACGGCTTGTTCGGATACAAAAACGTATACCGCTCCGGCTGCTTGCCCACCAACAACCTGCAACGCCACGGCTAATCAAACAGGTGGAACCGTCTTTAACGATTATAATGCGGACGGTGTACTCAATACGGGCGAAACCACTGGTTTAGCGGACGTAACCGTCAAGGCGATTGATTGCAATGGACAAGTTTATACAACAACGACCGATACGTACGGAAAATATGTGTTGGATATTCCTGCCGCAAACTATCCCGTTCGAGTGGAATTCTCTACGCTACCGACCTATGCCAGCAATGGAACACTCCATGGAACTGATGGAGGCACCACCACTCAATTTGTGGCGGCTCCTTCCTGTGGCATCGACTTGGGAGTTTTAGACCCAAATGATTATTGCCAATCGAATCCGAAAATTATTGTTCCCTGTTACGTTTACGGCGATCCTTTAAATGGGTCGACATCAGGAACGCGCGATGCCGTTGTTGGGTTTAATTACTCGACTTCGGGTTTAAATGACCATTCCGTCATGACAGCCGTAGCGGATGCGGCAACAGTTGGTACTACCTGGGGAACGGCCTATAACAAATTTACCAGAAAATTATTCCTGTCGGCTACTGTCAAGCGTCACGCGGGTCTTGGCCCTTTAGGACTGGGCGGTATTTATATTTCTGACCTGAGCGACCCTGATTCACCAGTTACATCGTCCTGGTTAGACGTTACGACGTTGGGTATCAACGTGGGAAGTATTCCTACGAATGCCGCGCGTGGTTTAGTGGGTGATCCGACAAAACCAAGTGCCGACCCTTCCGGATACGCGGCTGCAGGTAAACTAGGAATTGGCGGGATGGATCTATCATCGGATGGTAACAAACTCTATTTCACGAATTTGTTCGATAATAAACTATATGAACTAGACATTACAGCTTACAACACTAACGGTACATTACCAACCTCGGCCAATGTTAAGTCGTATGATATGGCCAATGGGCTTAGCTGCCCTAGTGGTAATTTACATGCCTGGGCGGTTAAAGTTCACAAAGGAAAAGTGTATGTCGGTCTGGTTTGCGATGCTGCTGTTTCACAGAACAAATCCGATTTGCGTGCCTACGTTCAGGAACTGGATGGAACTACGGTTAGTACTGCCTTTGATTTCCCCCTAACGTATCCCAAAGGATTTTTAGACGGAGCTGCTCCGAGCAGAACCGGCTGGTTTCCCTGGACGGATGATTGGGCCATCAAAATTGGATTTGATCGAATCCTGATCTATCCGCAGCCTATTTTTTCATCAATTGAGTTTGATGTCGATGGGTCAATGGTGCTGGCTTTTGGAGATAGAACCGGTATCCAAACAGGCTATTTTAATATGGCTCCTGACAATACCAACCCAAATCCAAGTTTCGAAGAGCTTTATAGTGGAATTGTTGGTGGCGACATTTTACGAGCCTACAGCAACGGAACGTCGTATATTCTGGAAAATAATGCCAAAGCAGGACCAACAACCGGATTTGGCGTTAACAATGGACAGGGTCCCGGTTTTGGCGAATTTTATAACGATAACTTTATCAACGGTGGTGGCGGAGGCCTTACGCATGCCGAAAATAGTGTGGGAGGGTTAGCCTTGCTACCGGGCAGTGGCGAAGTCGTATCAGTATCGATGGACCCATTGGATGTACCTGATGGAACCAGCAATGCAGGACCTTATTTCCAGGCGGGAGGGGTACGGCATATGAACAATTTTAATGGACAGGTCAATAGCGCCTATGTGGTTTACTCATCTGCTTCGGGGGCTGGTATATTTGGTAAGGCAACGGGTTTAGGCGATGCAGTCCTGAACTGTTCAACACCCACATACCTTGAAATCGGCAATCGAGTTTGGATCGATACGAATAAAGATGGTATTCAGGACGCTTGCGAGAAGGTATTGAGTGGTGTAAATGTAAGCCTATACAAAGGCACAACGTTGATTGCCATCACCCAAACGGATGAGAATGGTGAATATTATTTCTCCAGCAAGAGCAAACTCAGCACGGGTACCTGGTCTGGTGCCAGCGCCGATACGACCTTGCTACCCAACACTGCTTACCAACTCCTGTTTGGTACAAGTGGGCAGTTTGCCAGTGGTGTCTTAAGCACATTGTTGGGTAGTTTCAGCATTACCGTAGCCAATGCTACGGGTGGACTGGCTAATGACCAAAACGATTCCGATATCCAACTGACGACTATAGCCGGGACTACAGCCCCCGGTATTTCGGTAACGACGGGCACGTTGGGTAGTGTTAATCATACGTTCGATGCGGGCTTCATTTGTGTACCCACCACGGTTGCCAGTGTAAGCGTAACTCCCGCGACCTGTAATGTGGCCAATAACACCGCTAATGCTAACGGCCAAATTTCCCTAACGGGCATCAATAATGCTGACAAAGCGTTTTTAATTACCAGCGGTCCGATTCCTTCCTACACGGCTACGGGTAGTCAAACTATCTCGGCTTCCGCCGTTTCGTTTACGGGTTTAGCTAATCCTGCCACGGCTGGTGGGCAGAGTTATACAATTGTTATATATAATGGCCCCTGTTGCTATACGACTGTGACGGCCTTGTTGCCTTATACAGATTGCAACTGTATTACGCCAACCAATGTGAGTGCTACCGCTACGCCAGCGAATGCCACGACAGGAAGCACGATTAGCCTGAATGCGACAGCGACAGGTACGACATCGGGCACAACAACGTACACCTGGAGTGGACCCGGCATAACTACACCGATAGCTACGACAGTGGCGAGCCTCACTGTACCGGGAGTCGCTACAACTGGGGTATCTACCTACATGGTGATTGTCAGTAATGGCAGTAGTTGTACCGCCACCGCAACGGCCAGTGTAACAATAGCAGAACCTGCCAGCATTGTAGTCACATCAGCGACCGTGTGCTACGGTAGTTCAGCTACGCTGGTAGCTAGTGGTTGTACAGGTATTGTAACCTGGAGCAACAGCACTACGGGAACCACATTAATTACACCCGCTTTGACCCAAGCCACCAATTATACGGCTACCTGTACGGTGGCAGGATCAACCACGACGGCTGTAGGGACGGTGACGGTATTGGCACAACCCGTATTAAGCCTAAGTGCTAGTAGTACACTTGTAACAGTAGGGACTCCGGTGAGCCTGTCAGCCATTGGTTGTGTCGGCACCATTGCCTGGTCAACGGGAGATAGTGGCTCAAGTGTCACTGTGACGCCAGCTAATCCAACCAATGTCTATTCCGCTACTTGTACAACGGGTCCGACCTGTACGACTGCTGCTTTCGTTACGGTGACTACCCAGACTCCGGCTTGCCAACTAGCACTCCAGGTAACACCTGGCTCTTGTACGTCGGCTACGAATCAGTATACCTTAACGGGCACGGTGAGCTTGACGAATGCTGGAGTCGGTAGTTTGACCATCACCGATGGTAGTGTATCGACCGTATTGACCATCACCGCGAATCAGTCGACGGCTGTCTTCTCACTGACAGGTATTAGCTCGGATGGACTCGTTCATACAGTTACAGCTAACTTGAGCAACTGTGGCCAGCGTAGCACGACTTATACGGCTCCGCAAAGCTGTACCGTTGCTACCTGTCAGCCGCCTGTTCATGTCTGCAAAGGCAGTAACTATGCTATCGGCTTGAGTACAACAGCTGGTTTAGGTACGTATCAATGGTATCGGGATGGAGTGGCCATCACTGGGGCTACCGAAAGTTCTTACACTGCTACCCAGGCTGGCAGTTATTCCGTGGTCGTCAATGGTAATGTCGTTGGCCAGTGTCCTGATGGGTCTTGCTGCCCGGTCGTAATTGTGGAAGATTCGATCGCTCTTTATCAGGCGAATGCACAGAGTCCAACCTGTAGTTCGGCTACCTTATCGTCAGCTAATGCAGATGGCCGGATTTTGGTAAGTGCTTGGAGGCTAAGTGTTAATGACACGGCAAGTTATTACTATCAGGTCTCTCTTGGCAACAGTTTCGATGCGGCTCATATCGTGGCGGGCGGGGCAGCTCAGCCAGTACCTGTCGATGGTGTTCTGGTCGCTAATTTACCAAACCCAACGACAACGAGCGGCCAGGCTTACACAGTACGTATTACTAACGGACTCGGTTGTTCTAAAGATGTAGTGGTGAATTTATCTCAGACAGTATGCACGTGTCCGCCAGCTAAGTGCGTCCCTTTTGTCGTGAAGCGAGTTCGTTAGTAGCCACGAAAGATTTAGCATAGCCTATCTAGTAAGTAAAAGCATACTCTAACAGGATATGCTTTTATTTTACAAGCCAGTCGACTTATACGGTTGAGGTATCGATAACATAATTTTAGGGCTTTTCGGGTATTATTTACAAGGGTTATATAATGCAATAGAGACTCGTTTTTAATGAGATTTGGGAAGTTTATAGCCTCATAAATACTAAGCTGGATTAGCTAAAAATCGGTAAATTCTAATGCAAAAGCGGCACTTCCCTACTCAGGGAAGTGCCGCTTTTTACAAATAGATTGAAGCCTATCGGATTAATTTTTCTTAGGAGCTGTACCCGAAGCTGGTGTTGCAGGCTTCGTTGTGGCCGGAGCGCTTCCACCGGTTGTTGCTGGTTTAGCAGCAGCGGCTTTAGCAGGATCGATACCCATCTTTTTCAATACCAGTTCCGTGATGTTGTTTTCTTCCGGAGCAACCAGCAGAATGGGGATGGTATTGGCGCCAGCGTCAAGATTGAATACGTATTGGTAGCCATTTTCTTTAGCAACAGCGTCAATCGCCTTCTGAATCTTCTGTACGACTGGGTTTACCAATTGTTGGTATTTAGCCTGCAACGATTGCTGCGATGTCTGGCTAAATTCCTGAATCCGGGCTTGCAGACTTTGCAATTCGGTTTCGCGGTCTTTCTTGATCACGTCCGACATCTGAGCAGCGCCTTTTTCATAAGCACTATACTTGTCTTCCAATTCCTTCTGCATCCGCTTCAGTTCGTTTTCCGACTGGGTCCGCTGAATGGTCAATTGGTTTTGGATATCTTTTGCTTCGGGCGTTTGCGATAGAACGTAGTCAATGTTCGTATAGCCTAACTTCAGCGGCCCAGCTGCGGTGGTCGTAGCAGGCGTTGCGGTTGGGGCTTGTGCCTGTGCGTTTAAACCACCCATTAAGAGGGCTGCTGCAAACGCCATGACGAGGTTTTTCTTCATCTCGAATTGATTGTTTGTATTAAATTAATGAATAATGACTAATGTAAAATGTATAATGACCGTGCTGGATTTATCATTATCTATTATTCATTCTACATTATTCATGTATTTACTTAGGTTTTGTGGTTGTTTTATTTGTTGGATTGCCGTTGGTCGCCGTTGGTTTAGTGTCTAACCCTAATTCTTCCATAATGTAGTCTGAATAATCGTGCCGTGGGTCTGTATAGAGCATAACAAAGTCAGAGGCTTTGTCGAACATAAAGTTCAGTTTCTTCTGCAGACATACTTTTTCAACCGCTCGGTTAATCAGCTCCATTGGCGCTTTCATTAACTCTTTCTTCTTTTCGAATAACAAGCCCTGATAACCAAATACTTTATTATTATAATCCCGGGCTTCGCGTTCTTTATCGCTAATGGCTTTTTGCCGGTCGCGTTTCATGTCTTCGGTTAGCAGAATTTCTTCGGCCTGATAGGCTTTCTGGAGCTTCTCAATCTCAACGTATTTGTCCTGAATGTCTTTAGACCACTTATCGGCAAACTTGTCGATTTCGCTAAGTGCTTTCTGATACTCAGGCATCTTGCTAAAGATGTACTCTGTATCGATGTAGCCGAATTTCTGGGCCTGAGCAGGAATGGTTGCCCAAACGGAGCACAAAAGTACAATAAATAGGGCTTTTTTCATTAGGAACCAGTCAAAATTTGCAGGAAGTGATTGAATAGCAAGTCATTCACGACCGCGCGGGCGGCCCCGTTACGCGTTACGAATTACGATAGTTTAACCGGAAGATTGCCCGTGTCTATAACTCGTAATTCGTAACGCGTAATTCGTAAATCCATTATCTAATCTGCTGACCAATCGTGAAGTGGAACTGACCCGATGCATGGTCTTTCACACCCGGAATTTTGTCGAAGCCATAACCATAGTCAATACCAATCAACCCAAAGGCAGGCATGAAAATACGTGCCCCAAAGCCCATCGACCGTTTCAGATCGAACGGATTGTACTGTTTGTAGCTGGCCCAGTTGTTACCGGCCTCCAGGAATGTCAGTACAAAGATGGTAGCCGATGGGTTCAGCGAAACAGGATAGCGGAGTTCTGCAACGAATTTGTTGTAAACAACCCCACCCTGGCTGCGAGACGTTTGATCAACAGCACGGTCGTAGTCGGCAGTGAAAACGCTACGGTCATCATACCCACGAAGACCAATGATATCCTGAGCCAAGGCAAACTGACCTTGTCCGGCTAAGCCCGAACCACCCAATATAAAGCGTTCGAATGGCCCGATGGCTGTACGTTTGTTATAGCTACCCAGGAAACCTAAGTGAGCCCGAGTGTTTAATACCAATTTACCAAACACCGTCTGGAACCAGCTAGCGTCGAACATCCATTTGTGGTACTCAACAAACTTGTATTTATCCTTCGGAGCCTCGGTTGCCGTTGTTGTACGCCAAGCCGAATACGGAGGAGTGAACGAGCCACTCAATGTAAACGACGACCCGTTCCGTGGGAATTGTGGGTTATCGATACTGTTCCGCGATAGCGTCGTATTGAACGTAATGTTGTTCGAAATACCGTCTTTATAGCCGATGTAGAACAAATCGAGGTTGTTGAGGTCATACCGTTGGTACGAAATCGAGTTACTCAACGAGAAGTAATCATCAGGTATTTTTAACTGACGGCCTAAACCAACCGTAATGGCTGTATTGGTATACGAACCCGTTGGCGTACGACCCTGTAAGCTTTGGTAAATACTGTATGGGTTCGTAGGATCATAGAATGTCCGGTAAACCGTATGGCTGGCACTTACCGACAAGGCGTTGGGTTTGCGGCCGCCTAACCAGGGTTCGGTGAATGACAGCGAGTATACCTGATACTGACTACCGTTGGCCTGGAAGCGTAACTGAACACGTTGACCATCACCAGCAGGGAGTGGTCTCCAGGCACTAAAGTTCGGTATGTTACGAGCCGAGAAGTTGTTGAACGTCAAACCAAGTGTTCCGACAAAGCCTACGTAGCCGCCCCAACCACCTGACAATTCGATCTGGTCGGACGGTTTCTCTTCGACGGTATATTCGATATCTACCGTTCCATCACTTTGTGGAATTGGGTTGATGCCGATTTTTTCGGGGTCGAAATAACCGAGCGTCGATAATTCACGCTGGGTACGAATCAGGTTTGTTTTAGAGAATTTCTGACCCGGTAATGTCCGAATGGTACGCATTACCACGTGATCGCTGGTTTTGGTATTACCGTTCAGAATAACCTTGTTGATTGTAGCCTGTTTTCCTTCAAAGATGCGGATTTCAAGATCGATAGAATCGCCTTCAATAGTTTTCTCGATGGGTTGCGCGTTGTAATACAGATAACCCAAATCCATGTATTGAGAACTTAAATCCTGACCAGGGTTTCCGTTCATCCGCTTTTCTAAATCCTCTGGGTTATAAATATCACCTTTCGTGATACCTAGCACCTGACGAAGCTGAGCAGCTGTATAGAGGTAATTGCCCGAGAAATCAATATTACGGTAGTAGTACTGACGACCCTCGCTTATTTTCATGTTAATGCTAATGGCATTACCACCATTATGTACTACCGTGTCGTGTTCAATAATGGCATCGCGATAGCCGAGTTTATTGTAGTAATCAAGTAGCTTCTTTTTGTCTTCTTCGTATTTCTTAGGAATAAATTTCGACGGGGTAAACACACGACCAAATCGCTGTTCTTTCGTGCTTTTCATTTTCATCCGAACCGCAGTCTCATCCAGTTCGTCGACGCCTTCGAAATTGATTTTCGCAATCTTAACTTTCTGGCCTTTGTCAACCAATACGCGCATGGTGGCGTTATTGCGTGTACTATCGGGAATGGTGGTTATTTTAACCTTCGTGTTCAAAAAGCCTTTGTCGACAAAGTATTTGCGCACCGCCATCTGGGTGTTTTTCGTAATCGTATTGGTCACGATTTTACCCAGGTTAAGTTTGATTTTATCTTTCAGGTTATCCTGTTCGCCTTTTTTTACGCCCATGAAACTAACCCGGTAAAGACGAGGCCGCTCCTGTACCCGGAACATCAGCGAAACTTTATTTTCATTGACATTGGTGGCAAACAATTCAACGTTATCCAGCAGGCCAGATTCCATCAATTTACGAACAGAAGATCCAACAACTTCGCCTGGAATACGGATTTTATCACCTACTTTCAGACCAGCCAGCGACACAAGCGAGTTCGGGTCCAGATAACGGGTGCCTGTTACGGTTAATCCGGCAATTTCATATTCTTTTGGGCTGGCGTAATTGAGTAAATCATTACTTTCTACGGCAGGGGTATTGTCACGCCCTACGCCCACGCGTACTTGTGCCCAAAGCCTGGTGGGCAACAAACTAATGAGCAGGAGAGTAGTTCCTAATAATACTTTTATACGGTGTTCCAAGTTGTAATGCGTGTTAACTGTTTGATTGTCTGGACCCAATTTGGGTAATCAGGGTTGAAAGATACGTAACTTATTTTTTACCTGACTGAGCCTCACAACCGATTTCACTTTATTTAACTAATTGTTCGCTGGTTTTGCCAAATCGGCGTTCGCGTTGCTGATAATTTACAATAGCTTCGTGCAAATGTGCTTTTCGGAAATCAGGCCAGAGTACATCAGGCATGTATAATTCGGCATAAGCCAATTGCCAAAGCATAAAGTTGCTAATACGCATTTCGCCACTGGTGCGAATCATTAGTTCGGGATCTGGAATGCCGCCCGTAGCCAGCTGTTGATCAAACAACGTTTCATCAATTTGCTCGGGGGTAATCTTTCCATCGCGTACATCGGCTGCCAGTTGGCGGGTAGCCTGCAAAATATCCCATCGGCCACTATAGCTAAGTGCTAAAAGTAGAGTCAGGCCGGTATTTTGGCTGGTTTCCCGAATGGCCTCAGCCAGCTCACGCCGACAGTCGGCGGGCAAGCTATTCGTGTCACCAATGGTTCCTAACCGTACATTGTTGTCCATTAATGTTTTAATTTCTCCCCGAATGGTATGAACCAGCAACGTCATGAGCGCGTCTACTTCAAATTTCGGACGATTCCAGTTTTCAGTTGAAAAGGCGTAGAGCGTCAGATACTTTACGCCTAGCTCGGCGCATCCTTCTGTTACTTCGCGTACAGCCTTGATGGCGTTGCGGTGGCCAAACACCCGGGCTGCCCCTTGACGCTTAGCCCAGCGGCCGTTTCCGTCCATGATAACGGCTATGTGCTGAGGCAGATTGCCCGAGTCAATGTGTTCCTTCATTCCAAAGGAGGAGTTTTAACAGTATTTAACAAGACCGCGAAGATACGCAAATTTAGTCAGTTATGGGGAAGGGATGAATGAAAGAGCGAAAGAGTGGATGAGTGAAAGAGCGAAATAACAACCGGGTAGTATCCACTCTTGCGCACTTTCACTCTTTCACTCATTGTTAGGTATCTTTGCCGGAAGAAAACATAAATAAGGTCGGTACGTTTTTTTTGTACGAACCTATTATTTCACTAAGCACTTTAAATGACTAAGTCGTTTTCGTTATTCTTGAGCCAGCTATCAGTTGTTGTCTTGCTGGTTATGTTGTTGGGTTGCCAGAAACGGGATGATGCCGTTGCAAGCCCTCAAACAATTACCGATCGTGTTCTGGAAGATAGCCAGTTCGGGCTGTTCCGAATAGCTATGGCGTATGGGGGCGTTAGTGATGCCCTGAAGGCGGGGAACCTGACATTGTTTGCGCCAACCGATGCCGCTTTTCAGGCAGCGGGCTTATCTACTGAAGCGGCTATCCGGGCGATGTCGAAGGAGCAGGTGCGGAGCCTGGTCATGTACCATGTGCTAAACGGTCGGGTTGCTGCTGCTGCCATTCCATCAGGAAGTAATTCGGTGGTCACCTCCAGCAGTGCCATTGCCTTCGTTAATAAAACCACCGATGGAACGATTTATATCAATAGCGCCAAACTGACCCAAACCGATATCAGTACCGCAAATGGCTATATCCACATTATTGATCGGGTGCTGATTCCCGCAACCGGCAATTTGCTGACGGCCATTCAGGCGAATCCAAATCTGACCTTTTTATCGGCTGCCATCAAACGTATTGCGACCAGTAACCCAACCTTATTGTCGACATTAGATAATGCCTCGGCTACGAATACGGCCACGCTGTTTGCGCCAACCGATGCTGCTTTTAAGGCCGATAACGTCTATTATTCGCTGGCCGCTATCGAATCGGCGAATTCGCAAACACTGGCCAATACGTTATTCTACCATGTTTTACCGGGCGTAACGTTTTCCAACCAGTTTCAGTCGGGTACAGTCTCTACGATGCTCAGTGGAAACAAAGTCACGGTTATTGTAACAGGGACTCAGATTTCAGTAAAGGGCAATAAAAACACAACGGCAGCCTTTGTGAAACAGGCTGATATTACGGCTACTAACGGGGTTATTCACATTATCGACCAGGTCCTACAGCCGTAGGGACTCAGCCATAATCGTCAAAAAAAGCAGAAATTTTCATCAGCCTACCAACGCATTGCCACAATCAGGGGTCGTTTAGCGTATAAGGTATGTTTGTTCAGTCATTTTCATGAGTAAACTTCAGTTAATAATTCTTGGTCTATTGTTTTTGGGTGGGATTGCATCCTGCAAAATGCAGGATGTAGATGCCGCTTCAAAAGCCGCAACCTATACAGCTAATAGAAGCGCTATCGATACATACATTGCCTCTCAGCCCTGGTCAACAACACCTACAGCGGTGACTTCGAATTCAGGTCTCTATTTTGCACTGACACAACCACCTTCGTCGACCGTAAGCCCCGCTTATGGACAAGAGCTTGAGTTTACCTATACGCTTTCGTCATTGAGTACTACGGTAGGTACTTCTACGACTAGCTCAACGGCTATAAGCACTACAGTTGTTACAGCCAAAATTGTTGACACCGTTTATTCGAAAAACCCACTTTTTATTCCGTTTAAGAAAGGCATACTAAAAGCAGGCGTGGAAGAAGGCCTGTTACTCATGCACGAAGGTGATAAGGCTGTTTTACTGATGCCCTCGATTTTGGCCTTTGGTGAGGCTGGTAGCTCAGATGGTGTAGTGCCTGGCAGTACGCCAGTGCGGTATGATATAACGCTGAACCGAGCCCGGACCGAAACCCAGCAAATAAGAGAGTATGTTGATAATTATGTTACGGCTGCACCCAGTAGTTTAACACTTACCGAGAAAACGGCAGATAGTCTACGCACTTATAGGACAACAACCAATGCAACAGCTATGCTTGTAGACTCCGCCTTAAGTAAAGGCCAGACCGTGACTATAAACTTTGTGGCTAGACTGCTTCATGCTAAAACAGCCGTACAATTTGCTAGTATCAATGGCGTAAGCATAACCTCAACAAATGTGGCTAGCCTTGTAACAGGACTGGCTACTGGATTGAAAAAGTTAAGGATAGGCGAGAAGGCAACATTTATATTCCCATCGGCACTTGGTTATAAAGACACGGGTCTTATTGATGCAAGTACTAGTACTGGCGTATTTATAGTTGCCCCTTATGCCCCCCTGCGTTATGATGTTGAAGTGGTTTCGGCCAAATAAATCAGTAAGTTCAATTAGTTGTATTTCTCTTTTTCATGCGTAATCTATCTGTATGTATGGCTGGCCTTCTGCTAATCGGTGGGCTGTTCTCTTGCCAAAAGGAAGATATCGGTCTTACCGATGATCAGATTCTGGAATCCAATAAAGCCGATATTCTTAGCTATGCCGCGGCCAAAGGATTAGGAGGATCAATGACTGCGTCTGGGGTCTATTATGCCTTAACCAAAGCTAGTGGTTCTTCGGTGATTCCGGCTGTTGGTCAGGAAGTGGAGTTTAATTATAAATTGTATGTGTTATCTCGGAACAGCGCTAATGCGATGATCGATACGTTTGTCGATTCGACGTACGCTACTAAGTCCAGCTATATCTACATCGTTGACAATACACCGGGTGTGACCGAAGGCTTGATCCGGATGAAGGAAGGTGATCAGTCTCAAATTTTGCTGCCATCGTATTACGCATTTGGCAGAACTGGTGCAGGTAATGGAGTCATTCCTGCCAATGCCTCTGTTCGGCTGGATGTAACCTTGAAACGGACCCGTAGCGAAGATCAACAGATTGATGAGTATCTGACGGCCAACAAGATGACTCCGACCGAAGTGACAACAACCGGATTACGGTTTGTTAGAACGCTCGAAAACCCAGCAGGGGCCACAACAACACCTACGCAGACACTGACAATTAAGTACAAAGGGAAGTTGCTGCGATCTACATCTGCCTTCGATAGTACTGGAACTGGTACTTATTCTGCTCTGGCTAGTCAGTTTGTACCGGGTTTTGCCGAAGGCTTGGCTAAACTTCGGGTTGGTGAAAAGGCAACGATTGTTTTTCCATCAAAACTTGGCTACGGCTCAACGGGCTATCAGGTCATTCCGGCTTATGCTCCCCTACGGTTCGATATCGAACTGGTTTCGGCCCAGTAAGGAAAACGCCAGTTTAGGTCATTTCAGAGCGCTTCATGATGAATTCATGGGGCGCTTTTTTTATGGTTTATCATTAAAGATTTGATTGAGTGGCAACGTTTTGTGGGGCTGAAAAGGCATACTTCTCGATATATGTATATGTGTCAAAATTTACTGAAAATATATATTTATAACGATTTTGATGGTTACTAGTCAAGAAAATTAAAAATAGTAAATATGAACGAGTTAATTCGGTATTATAGAATGATATATTGTTGTTTATTTTGTAAATGGTTATATATACATAATAATATATTTTAAAATATACAAAATGCAATATTTTATATTAAGTTTGCTGTTTCATCTATACTATTACCTATGTGTACTTACTACAAATTGAATCGTTTTCTGTTGAGCGCGGCCTTTTGGGCACTAACGCTCACTGCCGTTCTGGCTCAGGGTATCCGAGGGCGCATAATCGACCTGAATACTAAGGCCGCTATTCCTGGTGCTACCATTGTTGTGGCCAATACAAACCTTGGCGCTACTACCGATGCGAATGGAGACTATACGCTAAAAGTGAATCCGGGAAGTTACACCTTGCGCGTAAGTTTTGTGGGTTACGAAACACTGAGTGTACCTGTTAACGTAGGCGATGGTGAGGCCGTTGCCAATGCTTCTCTAAAAGAAACATCTTCGGCGTTGAGCGAAGTGGTTGTAATTGGATCGCGTTCGCAAACTTCCCGAACAAACGTACAAACCCCCGCCCCAGTCGATGTTATTACCACAAAGGAATTGAAGGGATTTCCTCAGGTAGATATTAGTCAGGTATTGAACTATGTGGCTCCATCGTTCAACTCGAATCGACAAACGGTAACCGACGGGACTGACCATATCAACCCGGCTTCGTTGCGGGGCCTTGGACCCGATCAGGTGCTGGTTCTGGTAAACGGCAAGCGTCGACATACGACGGCTCTGGTCAATATTAACGGATCAGTAGGGCGAGGTTCGGTTGGTACCGATATGGACGTCATTCCGGTTTCGGCAGTGGAGCGGATTGAAGTCCTGCGTGATGGAGCAGCAGCCCAGTATGGCACCGATGCTATCGCGGGGGTAATCAACGTAGTATTAAAGAAAAACTATACAGGTTTCTCTGCATCACTGACAGGAGGTCAAAATATGACCACCATGAAGTATATGATTCCGAATATTAACGGCGGATCAGATCAGAAAACTCAGAAAATTAACGACGGTAGTTTAATTCAGTTTGACTTTACGAAAGGCTTTCGGTTAGGCAGTCAGGGCCGGTTATCGGTAAGTGGTCAGTACAATAACCACGATCGGACTAATCGGAGTGCAGACGACAACGCGCCAACGATTTATGTTGGCTCGGCGGGTAGTTTTCCAGCTACGCCCACGGGGCAGGATGCAACTACGTTCCGGAAGAGTCTGATTGCTCAGGATCAGGCTATTATTCAGCAACGAGGATATGATCGCCATAACATGATTGTGGGTAACTCAAATGCCCAGAACATCGGGTTATTCATCAATGGGGGTGTTCCAACGAACTCGAAATCGGAATTTTATTTCTCGGGCGGTATTACGCACCGTTCAGGTACAGGGTATGGCAACAACCGCGTACCAAACTCGCGCAACCAGCAACCCCTGAAACTGGACGGGTCACTTTATTATCCAGATGGTTTTCTGCCGGGTATTAAGCCAAGTATCAACGATCAGTCGTTGATTTTAGGGTATAAAACCATGTTGGGCAAATGGAATGCAGAGGTTAGTAACGTTATTGGCCGGAACTCGATTGCTTACACAATTGTCAATTCAGCCAATGCGTCGCTTCCGGCTAGTGATACGCCCCAAACGACATTCGATGCAGGCTCACTTTCGTTTCTCCAAAATACAGTTAATCTGGATTTTAACCGTCGGTTTGTGGCCGCTAACAGCGCATCGCTTAACGTCGCTTACGGTGCTGAAGCCCGTTTCGAGAATTTCCAGATCAAGGCAGGTGAATCGGCTTCGTATTCGGGCGACCCAACTCGCGTAGTGCCAATTGCCCCTCCGTTATCGGGTACGGTGGTTGCCGCTCCAGGTTCGCAGGTATTCCCTGGTAACCAGCCAACAGATGCTATTAATAAATCACGGCAGAGTCAGGCGCTTTATCTTGATCTGGAAGGTGAAAAAGGTCGTCTGTTGATTGGGGCTGCTGGTCGATACGAACATTATAGTGACTTTGGCTCGACGATCAACGGTAAGTTGACCGCTCGGTTGCAGATAACGCCCGCTATCGCGTTGCGTGGTTCGGCTAGTACCGGATTTCGGGCACCTTCGCTCCACCAGCGTTATTTTCAGAATACGAGCACCCAGTTCGTTAACGGTTTGCCATCTAACACGCTGACTCTGAATAACGATAGCCCAATTGTTCGAAATGTGATTGGTGTAGACGCTCTCAAGCCCGAGACGTCGGTAAACCTTGCTGCGGGTATAACGGCTCGCGCTGGTCGGGCGTTTACGCTGACGGTGGATGCTTACCAGATCGATATCACCAACCGAATTGTGTATTCGGGTTCGTTCACTCGCGCGCAGTTGGGCTTCTCGTCAGCCGATTATCCAGGTGTAAACCTGGTTCGTTTCTTTGCCAATGCTGTCAATACCCGTACGCAGGGGCTCGATATTGTTGGGTCAGAGCGGTTGACGCTAGGAAAAGGGCAGTTGGTCTTGAGCGCTGCGCTGAATTTCAACAAAAATACAGTTACTGCCATCAACAGCACACCATTAATCGATGATCCGAAAAACAACCCTGCCGATGCCAACCCAAGTACCTGGTATCGTACGTCTTTGTTCGACCGCAACCAGATCTCGATCATCGAAGATTATTTGCCTCGTAGCAAATGGAATTTGAGTGCGACCTATACCATTGGTAAATTTGATATTTCGGCCCGTACGGTACGATTTGGCGAAGTGAAGTTTAAAACGGCCACCGACCCGGATGCTAAAAAAGCTGATGGTACGTACTGGAACACACAGTTTGCCCGTGATGAGACAGGTCATGCCTACATTGATCAGACATTCAAACCAGTCTGGATTACTGACTTGATTGTAACTTACCGGGCAACTAAGCAGATCGGTATTACGCTCGGGGCTAACAATATTTTCGATGTGTATCCCGATCAAATCTATATTGATCCCCGAAATGCATTGGGTAGCACCGATTATACGTCGGGCCGCGACAATTCGAACCGGGGTCGTTTCCTGTATCAGCCTAACCAGGGTGGCTACAACGGTCGCTATGTATTTGGCCGGGTTAGCGTGAACTTCTAACCATCAAGACACTTATTCATAAAAAAAGAGTCGCTCTAATCGGGCGACTCTTTTTTTATAAGAAAACGAGCCCCAAATGAGTAGCCTGTTTAGAAATAGTTCTCTTCTCAAGAGCGTTGGATGATAAATGGCGTGGTTTCGCCTATTCCGACAACTCTTGAGAATTTCTAAAAAGCCAAGTCCGGTATGTTCAAAATCTTTTCGTTTTCTGTATTGCTGACGATTATGTTGGATACGCCTATGCTCAGTAAAGCGCAGTCAGATACCCTGTTAGTGCCCGCTAAAGAGTGTAGTGTACGAGGAGGCTTGCCGTATTTCTTTGCCAAAGTGAAAGCTGGACAGGCGGTGAAAATTGCCTATCTGGGGGGCAGCATTACCGAAGCAGCAGGCGGTTGGCGCGAGCAGTCATTGACCTGGATTCGGCAACAGTATCCTAAAGCGTCTATTGAACAAGTAAGTGCTGCTATAGGAGGCACGGGCTCCGATCTGGGTGTGTTTCGATTAAAAGAACAGGTATTAAACTTCCAGCCCGATTTGGTTTTCGTTGAATTTGCGGTCAACGACGACGGGAAAAATCCGGAACAGATTTCCGTAGCGATGGAAGGTATTGTTCGGCAAATCTGGCGAGCAAGCTCCCACACCGATATCTGCTTTGTCTATACCTTAACGGCGGGGATGGCTCCCTCGCTGGCCAAAGGATACTTTCCAAGGTCGGCATCTACGATGGAAAAAATTGCCAATTATTATGCCATCCCGTCTATCCATCTTGGTCTGGAAGTGGTGCGATTGGCCGAAAAGGGGGAGCTGGTATTTAGTGGGAAATTGGGTGAATTTCCGGGCAAGCTAGTTTTCTCGGCCGATAATGTACATCCTTATCCGCAAACTGGCCATCGACTTTATACGGAAGCGTTGGCGCGCGCTTTCAACGTACTGGAAACGGCAGGGACGAAGCGCAAAAAACAACTCAAAGAGCCTTTATTCGCCAATAACTGGGAGCGCGCCCAAATGATCAGCGCGAAACAGAGTACCCGTTCGGCAGGCTGGCTCGAAATCACACCGACTACTGATTCGGTAGCCCGAAAGTTGTCTAATCGGTTCGCGTTTTTACTAAAAGCAACAACTCCGGGCGAACGGATTCAGGTACGTTTTCGAGGCACTCACTTTGGGTTATATGATGTGATGGGCCCCGGTTGTGGACAATTTCGAGTGGTTATAGATGGCCAAGAGACAAAACTATTTCCTCGATTCGACCGGTTTTGCACTTACTATCGATCAAATTATTTTCTGTTACCAGTCCTGGCAGATGGTGTGCATACGGTTGAGTTATATGTCGATGCACAAAAACTCGACAAAGCGGCTATCCTGAAGCAACGCAATATAACCATAACAGACCCAAAGCCCTATGAGCCTCAGGATTGCTATGCCGGGCAATTTTTAGTTATTGGAGAGGTTCTGGGCAACTAAATAAGGACATAACCTAATACTGGTTGCATTTAGTTGCTATCGATTCTCGGGGCCGCCCGCGCGGTCGATTCTAGTGTGCTGATAATCAGGGACGATAGAATCCAAAGAATCGATAGAATCTAAATTGGACGAGCACTAGTTGGCCAAAGCACTAGAACGTATTAATCAGCTTACTTCGGCGCCATTCGAATAGCTCCGTCGAGTCGGATCACTTCTCCGTTCAACATCGGATTTTCGAGTATGCTTTTTGCCAGCATAGCATATTCCGCTGGCCGACCGAGCCGCGACGGAAAAGGCACCTGTTGGCCTAATGACAGGCGAGCTTCTTCGGGTAGGCCTGCCAGTAATGGCGTCTCAAATAAACCGGGCGCGATGGTCATAACCCGAATACCCGAGCGAGCCAGATCGCGGGCAATGGGAAGGGTCATGCCTACAATTCCTCCTTTCGAGGCCGAGTAAGCCGCTTGACCGATTTGGCCATCGTAAGCAGCTACGGAAGCGGTATTGATAATGACACCCCGTTCACCTTCATTGTTTGGCGTATTATGCTCCATCGCTAAAGCCGCCAGTCGGATTACATTGAAGGTGCCGATGAGGTTGATCGAAATAACTTTCTGGAAAGCCGCCAGTGAGTGTGCGCCGTAAACACCATCGACCTTACCAACCGTTTTCCGGGCTTCGGCAACACCCGCGCAATTGACGTTGATATGCAAACTACCAAACGTGCCAATAGCCATATTGATAGCCGTTTGTACATCGGCTTCATCGGTCACGTTGGTTTTCACAAAGCGAACTTTGCTCCCTAATTCTTCGGCGAGTGCATTGCCCCGCTCGTCGTTCATGTCCAGAATAACGACGTTGGCTCCATTCGATACCAACATTCGGGCCGTTGCTTCGCCTAAACCAGAAGCCCCACCCGTAACAATTGCTGTTGCGTTCGCTATGTTCATGTTTATTGTTTCAAGTTTGTTGTTCCAGGTTTCATGTTCCAGCTAATGAAATGAACATGAAACCTGGAACAACAAACTTGAAACAAATAGAAAAACTTACAAAATGGTCATTAGTTCGTTCCAGTGCCTGATATCGTAGGTCGGTTTATTATCAACTACTACCCCTTTGGGGTTGTAAAAGATGGTATCTAAGCCGACGCTCTTAGCGCCCAGAATATCCGCTTCGTAATTATCGCCAATCATGATGCTTTCGGCCGCCGTTGTACCACTGATTTCCATCGCATACTGAAATACAAGCGGATTGGGCTTTTTCGCATTGGCATTTTCGCTGGTCACAACGTGCGTGAAATAGTGTGCTATGTCGGAACTATTCATCTTCGTAGCCTGAATATCGGCAAAGCCATTCGTGATGATGTGCATCGTATAACGGCCTTTCAAATAATCCAGGATCTCACGCGCTGATTCCAGTAAATGAGATTTATAAGGCAGCAATTTTAAGTATTCGGCGTTTAGGTCAGCCTGAATGGCCGATTCATCGATTCCTAGTGCTTTGAATACCAGCGGAAATCGGTGTTTCCGAATGTAGCTATGCTCGATCAGGTTTTTGTCGTAATCGGCCCACAATTGGTGGTTGATGGTAATAAAATGACGACTAAACTCATCTGCGGATGGAATACCAGCTTCGGACAGTCGGAATGTGTCGAACAATTCGGTAATACACTCCGCCGAGTTTCGGTCAAAATCCCACAGTGTGTGATCGAGGTCAAAAAAGAGGTGTTTGTACATCATGTAGTTGTAGAGCCGTAACGTTATAGAGTTGTCAAGTTGCAGGTTCGGCACTTAACAACTCTATAACGTTATGACTTTAAAACTCTAGTTTAAGCCGCTCAACAGGCTGATTGTTGACAAGATGGCTATCCACAATTTCGGCAACATCTGACAACTGAACATTGCCGTAATAAGTACCTTCTGGATAAACGACCAGCGCCGGACCAAACGCACAGGCATCAAGGCAGCCCGTTCGTTGGGCGCGCATTTCTTTTAATAGACCACGCTCAGCGAGAGCGGCTTTGAAGGCATCGACCAGTTCGTTACCGTGCGCTTCGCCACAGGACTTTTTAGGAGCGGCTTTCTGATTGTTGCAGATGAAAACGTGCTTTTTATATTTCATATAGTTAATAGAATTCGTTCTCAAAGGTACGAACGAACCTGACGTTCCCGTCATTTCACTGCATGATCACGAGCGAGTTGGGGTTAAATTACAGACCGAATAAAAAATCGGATAAACTCTATGTCTTCATTCGGGTTATCATCTGGATACACAAGCTGAGAAAGATTTCAGAACAGCTGACTATCTGAGAGAAATTACTTGATGCTACGCTAAAAGTAAGCAAACTCTACCCAATTAAATTGTTATGAATACGCCAAATTCTGCGCTTGAGGAGCAGGAGTTATTGGGTGGATTAAAGGCCAATAATCAGCTTGCTTTTTCGACATTGTATGACCGATATGCCGCCATATTGCTGGGTATTATCACGAAGATTATTTCAGATAAAACAGAAGCAATAGCCCTTCTTGAAACAACCTTTACATGTATTCGGGAGCAAATAGATGAGTTTCGCCCTGGTAAACAGCCCTTATTTTTGTGGCTGTTTCAAATCGCCCGAACTACAGCCCAGGAAGCACTTAAAGAGCGTCAAAAGGCAAAGGCGGTTTCTATTCAGCTTACTGGCGACGGAAAAGTAATTCGCCCCGACTGGCCTCAAAATAGCTCAAAATCAGGAATAGAACCGGCTGAACCTCAGTGGAAAACATTCATCGAGGCAATTCTTTTTAAGAACTGTACACCCGAAGAAGCGGCTACTTCAGTAGGCTTACCCGTCGAAACGGTTCGTCAGCAATTACGGTTTGCTATGCAGCAATTGCGCAACACACCTAAGGGGTAAGGGGCTGTATTTGAGTTGCTTTATGGAACGCACTCCATGCCCGAAATAACTCCGCCTGAATGTGTTCCCAATCAGCTTCGATAGCACCACCCGGATGGGTTCGTACGTCATCGCATAAGTGCATGGCATTTGCCCGTAAACGTCCGTAGGTGGTAAAGGAAGAGGCCGGCTGATTGTACAAAGCGGCCGACGTTTGGACTAAAGCGTTCGCCAGATCGGTATATGAGTAGCGCTCCCGCTGGCGGTGAACAATCCACCATTCCAACTCAAGTTTGGCCACTTTAGCTACATCAAATGACTCGATGCTGAGTGATTGAATGGATTCATAATACGCTACCAGCTCAGGAATGGTGCGCTGGTAATCTGTTCGGGAGTGGCCTTTCTTAAAGTCAAAAGCTGCCTTCGACGCCTGAAATCCTAATACAAATGATCGCCAGAAAGGAGCATGAAATTGCTGTCGGAGCCCGCTGGCCAGTTGCCAGAACAAAAGCACTGGCTTCTTTTCATAGTAGGAGCGCCACATGGCTGTTTCCAGATGAGCGACTTCTGCCGGGTCGAATTGCCGAAGGCTGTTCTTTCGGGGTACATACAAATCCACAACAATCCAGATTACTAGAGCCACTAATGCGCCTGACCAAATCCGGCGAGTTAGTTTAGATGATCGAGTAGGAGTGTGGGTTGCCGTCAATGTTGTCAAAGGTATATACCAAGGCTACGTGATGTCGGTTACTAATAACCGACATCACGTTAAATAGTGCTGATAGCTACTTATTTGCCACTGGCTTTGCGGAAGCGACAGCACCTTTTTTCTTTGGAGCAGATGCCGTCGATGGGTTTTTCTGGGTCATGGTAACGGGGTCCCAATACACAACTTTCTGCTCGAAGTAACTTTCGTTGGAGGCTAGTACAGGAGCCGCTGCCCGGAAGCCAAAGACGGGGTCTTCGACTGTTCCCTGGCTTCCTTTTCGAACATTCTCAAAGAAGTTGCCGAAATGTTTGGCGTGGGCATCGTCGTCTTTGGGTGCTTCAAACTTCACTTCTTTTACCGGCTCTGCCTTGCGGGTTTCGGGTGGATATTTGGCGTCGTACTGCTTCACAAACTCCTGCTGAACAGGTTCTGTGAAGGTAAAGAAACTATCGTAGTTGCCGTAGCCGGGGGCTAGTGGGAGTTTCTTTTTGGTCATGATCAGGTTATCTTCCGAAAACTCAATCTGACCTTCGTTGCCGATGATACGCGTTACGTTACTGATTTTACCCGCGTTGGCAAAGTTTACCCGCAATACCATCTGGAACGCTTCGTGCTTGTCTGTTTTGGGGTAGTCCATGAGGCTCGTCATCACGTCGGGCACATCGCGACCTTCTTTCCAGTAGGCCAGGTTTCCGGATGAGAAAATTCGTGTTGGCCCCAGCGTGTTCGTTACAAAGTGGACGCCCGTGATGAGGTGAATGAACAAATCGCCCGCAACGCCGGTGCCGTAATCGCGGTAGTTACGCCAGCGGAAAAACCGATTCGCGTCGAAAGGACGTTTGGGAGCATCGCCAAGGAAACGATCCCAATCAACCGTTTGGGGAGAGGCATCGGGTGGAACCGAATAATTCCAGGCGCCAATGGCGTTGAAGCGATCGTTGTTGGATTCGATGTAGTTAATGGCACCGATGTCCCCCGCTTCAACGAGCCGTTTGGCTTCCTGAAAGGCAGCACTGCTAATGCGCTGACTGCCCACCTGCATCGTTTTCCCCGACTTTTTCCAGGCATCGATAACGGCTTTACCTTCGTTCAGGTGTTGCACCATCGGTTTCTCACAGTAAACATGTTTACCTGCTTTGAGAGCTGCAATGGTAATATGATCGTGCCAGTGATCGGGTGTAACAACGAGTACGGCATCAATATCCGGACGAGCCAGAATTTCGCGATAATCGCGGGTGGTGAAGAGGTCCTTATCTTTCCCGAAAGCTGTTTTCGCGTGTTCAAGCCGACCAGTATATAAATCCGCTACGGCCACCAGTTCGACATCGGGGTTGCGTAGGGCGGCCATGGTATCATAGTTTCCCTGAATACCCATGCCAATCGTGGCAAAACGGATTTTATCGTTGGGGCTTACCTTCATCAGGTTGGGAATGTAGGCTGGAAAACCAAATGGTTTGGCAAGGCTCTCGGTGGCCACGAGTGCCGAAGCCGCCGATAAGCTTTTGATGAACTTGCGTCTGTTAGCTTGCATAGAGATGAGGGTTTCTAGTATACTAGCTAAAGCGACTTTTAGGCATGATTTACCTGTAAGAGTTTAGTAAACACAGAGCCACAGAGAGCCTGTCTAAAAACCCCTAAATCCCCTTCAGGGGATTTAGGGGTTTTTAGGGCTGGGCAAAAACTAATTTTAAGTCAATTTCTAAGAATCGTTTCCAGACCTACTTCTTTTCAAACTGCACCGCTACCCATTGGCGATCGGTTGGTATTTTGTGAGTAGCATTCCAGACAAACATGGCTTGTTCCAGAGCCACATTGAGCTGACGTTTGGTTTGTAGTCGGGCAATATTCAGGTTGCGCTCTACAGTTTCTTCGTAAATCAGTGTTTGCTCATTTGTATAAAAGCGAACGATGCTTTGCTGACTTTTTGGGGCTGTTTCAACGACCCAGAAACCGTCTTTGGCAACGGGTTGCTCTTGTTTGGTTTGGGCCCGCGTGCCGAATGAAGCTGTGGTAAAAAGGAGGGCTACGAAAGCCAGGCGAAGTGGTGAAATAGTGTTCATTGTTTTACGTGTTTGTGTGTTTACGTTCAGTCGTTAACTGGACCAAAAGTAGAAACACACACAATAGCTCGCCCGGAATTTCGCTGGGTAACATGCGTTCGGCCGTATACGTCGTGCTACTGTCTACCAACGCCATTTTTGCCTGAATTGGGTTATTCAGCGACGGTAGACTGTCGTCTGTCGACAATTGGGCTAACTCGTAGGCAAACCTGATCTGTTTATCTATTTTCGAGTAAGTAATCAACCGACTTATGCAACTTCTGACTCAGGAATTTGTCTTCTCAAACCAACCGCGTCAACGACTAGCGCGCCATGGATTATTTTGGTTGGCCTGGTATCTATTTTTTACACTTACCTACGGTTTTTTACCTGTCAACTACTTCCTTAGTGAAGGAATGACCTGGCCAATGGCCTTATTGAAGGGGTTCCTGATGTCAAGTATCGACTCGGTGCTGTTTATGCCCGCGCATATGTTCCTGGCTTATAGTCTGATGTATTTTTTGATACCTCGTTATGTACTTACCGGACGTTATGGATGGGCATTTATCAATGTTATTCTTCTGATTATTGCGACCTCATTTATTTCTGCTGTATTAGCCGAGTTTGTTGTTTACCCGATTCGGATGATGGTGCATGGGCGGTATTCAGGAAACTCGTTCTTTTTTGCCATGATGGCTGGTATGCGTGGTGCCACGACCATCGGTGGGTTTGCCGCAGCCATTAAACTGGTGAAAATCTGGTATTTGAAGCAACAGGCCTACGAGCAAATCGACAAGGAAAAGTTACAGGCCGAATTACAGGTACTGAAGTCGCAGGTACATCCACATTTTTTGTTCAATACGTTGAATAACTTGTATGCGCTTACGCTTCATAAATCCGATCAGTCATCCGCCGTTGTGCTGAAGCTGTCGGAATTACTGAGTTACATGTTGTACGAGTGCAATGCGTCGGAAGTGCCGCTACAGAAAGAGATTGCGTTTATGCGCAACTATATTGGGCTGGAGCAACTTCGCTATGGTGATCGACTGGATATGTCGGTCACTATTTCTGGCGATTATCAAAATAAACTAATCGCGCCTTTGCTACTGATTCCATTTCTGGAAAATGCCTTTAAACACGGTACCAGCGAACAGGTTGACCAGGCCTGGATGCACATTGACTTGTCGGTTCAGGAAAATCAGCTGAAATTTAAAGTCATAAACAGCCGGGAGCCAATGGCAACCGAGAGTACGCATAGTGGTGGTATTGGCTTGCAGAACGTACAGAAACGACTTCAGTTATTGTATCCCAATCGTCATGAGTTGCGAATCGTGGCAGAAGAAGAAACATTTATGATTTCTCTGACCCTGGAATTGATGCCTACACGGGCACTGGTTACGAAGCCAGCCCAACAACTCGTCGAAACTGCCTGATTGATTACCACTATGTCTGCAATACGTTGTTTGCTCGTTGACGATGAACCTCCTGCGCTGGCTGTCATTGAGTCGCACATCAACATGATCGATGGTCTGGAAATCGTGGGCAGATGTCATAACGCCATTCAGGCGTTTGGTATGTTGCAAACCACACCTGTTGACCTGATGTTCCTGGATATTAAAATGCCGAAACTATTGGGTACCGATTTCGTTCGTAGTCTGCGTCAGCCGCCCAAAATCATTTTTACGACCGCTTATCGCGATTACGCGCTGGATGGTTTCGAACTGGATGTAGTTGATTACCTGCTTAAACCAATTTCATTCGAACGGTTTCTACGGGCGGTTTCTAAAGTGATGCGCTCAGGACATAGTCTGCTCAACACCATCCCAACCGACGTTTTGCCTGGTCAATTCGTTGAGAAACAACCGGTGGCACCTTCGGAGAATACGTTCCTATATTTCCGGGCCGACCGTAAAATGGTGAAAGTGTTTATTCACGACATTCTGTACGTAGAAAGCCTGAAGGATTACGTCAAAATTGTTACCACGTCGTCCAAGCCATTAGTTGTTAAACAGAGTATCAGTTCACTGGAAGACATGCTACCCGAAGCTGGCTTTTTGCGGATTCACCGCTCGTTTGTCGTCGCCGTTGATAAGATAAATGCCTATACGCCAACCCATGTTGATGTGGCCGGGCAGGAATTGCCCATTGGTCGGTTATATCACAAAGAAGTAGGACGGGTGTTGAAGATGGAGTAGTAAAAGCGAATGGATAATGTAAACTGAATAATGGGTGATATCTGATAGTCAGCAATTTATCGTTGTCCATTATTGGTTTTACATTATCCATTTACCAGTTCACTTGTTACTTGGTCAGCTTATAGAAGTGGGTGATCAGGCCACCGGCCGTCACCGAGTTTAGTTGGGTAGCCTTACTGGTCGAAGGGTCGTAGCTGTACAATCCATTTAGCTTTAATGCCGAATTGTAAGCGGGCATGTAGATTTTGCCGTCGTATTTGTAGGTGATGGGGTAGGCATAACCAGCGGTCAGCGGTATGTCCTGAATGAACGTAGCTGTTTTGGCATTCAAATCCAGTTTTGCCCAACGCTGATTGGCATCGTAAAAAGCCAGATTCGACAGTTCCTGATATTCAGTGGCAGTAATGGTATTGGTGGCTAGCTTAGCGATCAACTCCAGTAACCGGGCTGAATCTTGCTGACCAGATATGCAGGCATACATGACCCCGTTGGCGTCGTAAACACCGCCTAGCAGCAATTGAAACATGAGGTTCGGTAATCCGGCGGCATTCACTGGGTTGAAGCTGTATGTTTTGTCGAAATCAGTGCTGCCTGCTGGTATTTTCAAAATCTGAGGTTTAGAGCGTTTGGCACCATTCGGACCAAGCTGGCCGTCAAGGCCGTATTGACCCTGCGTGATGATATAGACATTCCCGGCTTCGTCTACAATTCCGTTTTCGGAGCCACGAGTAAACGGATACGTCGCCTGTTCATAAATCGCCGTTTTTTCCCATTTTTTGGTGGTCAGATTAATGACCTCTACATACACATTCTGGGCATCATAAAATTGACCGGTTTTAGAACTGTTGGTAAACAGCGCGGCAAACAGCCGGTTGTCGCTAGCCCGGTACGTGAGGTTAGCATAGATATTCGTCTCATTGTCCGGGAAATTCTGAGCCGACGACATATCGATCTGCCCAAGACTTTCCATGGTGGTTGGATTAAACATAAACAGCGCCCGATTGCCTCCCGTAGAGTATACCCCCAACTGGTCGTTGATAATAATAACTCTGGATATAAAGTCGACTAATGGAATACTGGCTACTTCCTCAATAGCGCCGGTTGCCTTCACAATAGCCTGTTTAGACAATTTCTTGTCGCTAACTAGTGGCTGGCCAAACATGTAGTTTTTCCAGATGGCGCTGGGGTAAAAATTAGAGTAGCTCGATTTGGTCGTCAGGTCGATATTCCCTGATGGAAGAGTAGGGAAGTAGCCCGCGTAAAAAGTGTTACTGGCTGAGGTTTGCGAGATAGACGCCATCACATAGCCTTCTTCCTGATATTTGGAGTCGGCAATGGGAGTATCATCGTCTTTTTTACAGGAAAGGAGGGTACCGGCAAGGATTACAGAAAGTAGTAAATTGGTTTTCATAGTTAATTAAAAATTGGCGATTTCGTAGATGACTTTAACGTTGAAGCTGGTGCCTGCCCGAGGCACTAAAAAGTTGTCGAACAGTTCGGCATTGAGGATGTTCAGAATGTTGAGCGATGTGGTTAATCCGCTCTTTGTCAGCTTGTAAGAAGCGCCCACATCGACCCGATTCTGCACGGGTACATAAGCGGTAGGGGTTTTGCTCGGGCTGTTGTCTTTGCCTACCTGGATGTAATTGAAGGTGGCTATGTAATTGTAGAACAAATAGGCCCGGAACTGGTCGTTGCCGTTGAACAGGTTGCTTTTTTGCCACGAAAACTCGGTGTTAGCGAAGAAATTCGGGTTGTTAGGGAAGGCAGCTCCCACCAGAAACTGGTTCTCTACACCTTGTACTTTGGAGAAGGTCTTCCGCATAAACGTAACGTTCGTTTTGAGGGAGAAGGCGTTTTTGTAGGTTAGTAAAACGTCGCCTTCAACGCCAATGGTCCGTACCTCATCGGCATTTTCGTAGCGTCTGAAAATCGTGTTCCCTAAGAAGATAATGTCACGTTGATTCCGGTAAAATCCATTGACCGCACTTGCGATTCGGAAGGTTGGCGAAAGTGGCCGATCTATAGTTAGGCCCAGATTCAAGTTGTCGCTGCTTTCGGGAATCAGATCGGTGTTGCGCAGAATATCAGCCCCATTGCCCACAAACTGATTGAACTGCGGAATCAGATAGCCTTTTTCGAAGGACGTTCGGACGAATAGGCCTGGATTTATGTCGTACTTTAGCCCCGCATTCCAACCCCAGAATCCGTCTTTCTTGGTGACAAGTTTAAGCGTAAGATTTTCGGCCCCATCCAGATTATAATCAAACCGTTTTACGGCGGTTGTCAACGTGAACTTGTTGAACCGACCCTCGTATTGCAGTCCGGCAATGTTTTTGGTTAGGTACTGCGGTATCCGCATATAATCATCGGCTGGCTGCTCCAGGTGGTTCTCGCCGACGATTTTCTGCTTGGCGTATAGGTTAGAAACCAGGAGCTTATGGCCTTGAGCCAACGCGAAGGACAACGTACTCCGATTCACCCAACTGTCGGTATACGTATCGGAATAGGCATAGCTGTATTCGCCCGGTGTGCTTTTTCGCCCAACAATAGCGCCACTCCAACTGTATACGTTCCGGGTGGTATCAACGTAATTGATATGCTCGCGGCTGTAATTGGCGACGGTGCTCAATTGCACCTTTTCGTTCAGGAATGCCTTCTCGTATTTCAGGGTTGAGGAGAGATTGTTGGCATGATAAACGGCCTCGCCAATGGCGGTGCTCGTCACACGGGCACCGTTCATCAATTCTTTGTAGCCCCCCGACAGGTTGAGGGTCAGGGCTACCTCATCGGCCCAGGGTTTGCTGTGAGCACCAACGGTAATGCCGCCAAAAAGCATCTGGTATCTGTCATGAAAGCGCCGAACTTTCTCCACCCTGTTTTTCTCAAAAACCAGCGCATTCATTTTGTAATTATTGTCCGAATGGTTGTAGGCACCTGAAATCGTGACGAAGTAGTTTTTGGCATTTGCCAGTCCCAGCGAAAAATCGGCCAGGTGCGTGTTGAACGAGCCAACGTTGTAGGAAGCCCGAAGCGAGTTATAGGTTTTCTGCTCGGTAATTAGGTTGATACCCCCACCCATAGCATCGGTCCCCACTTCCACAGGCAACACCCCTTTGTACACATCAATCCGCTTTACATTCCCGATAGGAAGCGTTGAAATATCGAACCGTGGGTAGACAAACTCCATTGGTAACCCATTGATATACACCCGAACGGCGGTTCCTCGAATACCATTGATGGAAATGTCGGATGCGTCGCCCAGCGAACTCGACCGCCGAATGCGTACACCCGATAACCGATCCACAACGTCGGTCAGCAGAACATTTTGCGCCACAACGTCCTTGATCTGAATACTGCTGATGGTAATGGGCTTGGTTTCCTGAACCTTCGTCTGCTTTTCGGCTCGTACAGCTACCTCCTCTAGGTCTTTGGTTGTGCTTATCAGTGCAATGGTTTCGAGGGTTGTATTCTGGTGGATGTCGATCTCTTTTTCAACCGGTGTAAAACCGAGATGACTAACGATCAGCCGGTGTTTTCCAGGGGCAACTTTAGCTAGTAAGAATTGCCCGGCGCTATCGGTTAATGTAGTCGATTTTGTATTTTTCAAATAAACCGTTACAGACGGTAATGGCTTTCCAAGCTCATCACGAACCGACCCTCGTAGGGTGAAACGTTGAGCTAGCGCATCACTTGCGGTTATGGCAAGGAATGCCAGGAGTAGATATTTCGTCAAATTCATTGATTTGGAGCAGGTGAGAAATTCTTCGCAAAGCTATTTGTATTTAATCTAAATAAACGCAACTTTGCAAAAAAATATTTTTATGGTGCCTTTCTACCTCTTCTTAATCGGAGTCTATTTGTACTATTGCCAGTCGAAATATTTCCCTGCTGGCCTTTATAAGTTTATGGCACCCTGGTTGCCGTGGTTAGCGCTGGCTTTGTTCGGTATAGCCACCGGGCTTTTTGTTCGGGAGGAAGGCTGGGTAAGTGGTATGCTATTGGCAGTTTGTGCGCTGAGTCTGGCACTAATGCTGATCCAGTTTGCGGCCGTTTTGGGCAAGCCTTACTTCTATAGTCTGGTGGTTCTGGCGCATGGTTTGGTACTAATTGACCTCTTGTTCTGATGCCAGCTAAGAAAGAATACCTCACCACTTCGGGGCAGCGTGCTCTGAAAATATCGGCGGGAGTTTTGGGTGGTTATATCCTGTCGGCGTGTTTGCACCTGCTGCTGGCCGTTGTTACGCCCTTCCGTGAACAAATCCTGTTGTCGTCTACATTCACCTTTTTTCTATGCTGGGCAGGCCTGATGATTCTTGCCTTTTTAGCGCGAAACGGCTGGAAAATCTGGGGCATTTATTTGTTGAGCAGCGTCGTATTTTCTGGAATCATCTATTTCGCCCGATAAACAGCCATGAAATTAAACGGATTAGGAAACCGGGTCTACAACATCATGTTCCATACCCACACCGTGTCTGGTATCGTGATTAGTGTGGCCTTATACATCATTTTCTTTGCGGGGGCGTTTACGCTTTTTAAGGATGAATTTTATCAATGGGAGAATCCTACTGCCCGCATTCCGGTGGTGAAAACTATTGATTATGAGGCTGTCATGCGGCAGATAAAAGTGGCTTATCCCAATTTTGAAGAGGGAAAAGAAATCCGGTTCAGCCCGCCCAGTGAAGAAGAACCGCTATTGTCCATCTACGGTACACTGGCTAAACCGAAGGGGAAATCGGAGTTCGTCGGGTTTCTGTACAACCCGGTTTCTGGAAAGCTACAGCGCAACTATCCATACATCACGACAACGGGCGAGACGCTCTATCGGCTGCATTTTCTGGACCAATTGCCGTATGCCGGGCGTTGGATTGCTGGTTTTGTCGCGTTGTTTTTTCTGTTTGCCAGCGTTACGGGCGTGCTCATTCACTGGCGGAATATAGTGACCAAATTCTACGGCTTTTCGTTGAAAGGCGCCAGGAAGCAATTCTGGACAAATGCCCACACCGTTTTTGGTTTGATCGGGCTACCATTTCAACTCATGTATGCCGTTACGGGGGCGTTTTACCTGCTCACCTTGCTGATTCTGATTCCAGCTGTGATGGTGCTGTACGGGGGCGATCAGCAAAAAATATACGCGCTCATTCGGCCCAATGAAGCGATTAAACTGGACGAGAAAGCGCCCATGACGAACGGGAATAAATCGATAGCGGCTGTTGTCTCCAGCATTGAGGCCGACTACCCTGGGTATGAAATCACCTTTCTGGAAGTTGGTAATTTGAATCGGGTAGATGCACTCGTGTCGGCCCGGATTACGGATAAAAAGTCGTTCACTGGCGATGGAATTGTATCTGTTTACATGAAAGACGGGAAGAAAGCAGTGGAGGTGATTCCGGGGCACAAGAAGTATGTTGAGTCGGTTGTGGATGGCATCGCTCGTGTGCACTTTGCTCGATTTGGAGGGCTGTTCCTGAAAGGCATCTACTTCCTACTCGCCTTATTCACCTGCTTCGTAATCATCAGTGGCGTTTTGCTGTGGAAAGAAGCCCGAAACAAGAAAAACTATACTGATAAGCAGAAGCGGTTTCACCATCGGGTAACCATGATCTATCTGGCCATTTGCCTGGGTTTGTTTCCGGCGGTTCCCCTTTTGTTTATTGCCGAACTGGCGATTCCGGGCCAGAGCGTTGCGCATTCCTCTCAGGTAAACACTGTTTTCTTCTTGTCGTGGCTGCTCTTTGCCGTTGCCGGATTATTTATGAAAACGGAAGCTCGACAAACCCGTTTCTTCTTGTTGTCGGGTGGTATACTTTCTGTGCTGGTGCCGGTCACGAATGGCATTCAAACCCACGACTGGATTTGGAACACGCTAAGCGAAGGAAAGCAATATGTGTTGGGAACAGATCTGTACTGGCTGCTTACGGGTCTGGCCGCACTAGTAATTTATGGGTCTATTCTTAAAAATCGGACAACGGCACCAACAGAAAAGTCGCTTCAAGCAGAGGATCAGGTGAGTATAGGTTAATCGGTTTGCCTGTGTTCTTTTGGTAGCGAGTTTATTTTTACCTCACCCCCGGCCCCTCTCCTGTTTTCAGGAGAGGGGTGTGGAGTCGGTTTTTAGCCCCTTCCCTGAAAAAGCAGGGGAGGGGTTGGGGTAAATATGGTAAAATTCTACTACCTGAATCCCCCAGCACCCTATAAAACAGACGAATTAACAAAGCAAAAAAAGACGTTTCAACAAAGTGATTGGCCAGTCTGAAGTAGAACTTTGCTTCGTAAAAAATTCAGAAAAATGGCAAATACAACCGTACTGGTAACGGGTGGAACGGGCTTTGTAGGCATCCACTGCATTTTGCAATTGCTCCAAAAAGGCTACTCGGTCAAGACGACCTTACGCTCGCTAAAACGAAAAGAAGAGGTCCTGACTATGCTTCGAAACGGCGGCCTTACGGATTTCAACCACCTTTCATTTATCGAAGCGGATTTAACCAATGATGCCAACTGGGATGAAGCTGTGAAGGGTTGCGAGTACGTGCTTCACGTTGCCTCGCCTATTGGACTGAGTGTTCCCAAAGACGAAAACGACATGATTCGCCCCGCTGTGGAGGGGGCTGTTCGGGTGTTGCGTGCGGCCCGTGATGCGGGCGTCAAACGAGTGGTGATGACCTCTAACTTTGGCGCTGTTGGGTATAGCCATACTGATACGACACAGGTGATTACCGAAGAAAGCTGGACTGATCCGAACGAACCTGGCTTGTCGGCCTACAATAAATCGAAAGTATTGGCCGAACGGGCCGCCTGGGATTTTATGGCTAAAGAAGGCGGTAAGCTCGAACTGTCGGTTATGAATCCGGTTGGTATTTTTGGTCCCGCTCTGGGTCCTGACCTGTCTAGTGGCTTCGAGCTGCTGAAACGGGTACTGGAGGGATCGATGAAACGAGTTCCGAACATGACGCTGGGTATTGTAGATGTACGGGATGTGGCTGATTTACACATTCGGGCCATGACCAGTCCTGCCGCCAGAGGACAGCGATTTCTGGCCATTGCGGGTGATATCATGACCTTGCCCGAAATTGCGCTGTTAATACAAAGCCGACTGGGCGATAAGCTCAAGCACATTTCGACGAAACGAATGCCAGACTGGGGTGTACGGATAGCTGCGCTGTTTAGTCCAATCGCGCGGAATCTAGTACCCATGTTAGGGCGTTACCGAACCACTAGTAACGAAAAAGCGAAACGCTTACTCGGCTGGAATCCCCGGAGCAATGAGGAAGCACTACTGGCTACAGCTAATAGCCTGATTCAGTTTGGACAGCTTAAAACGGATGCCTAACTAGTTCAGCAATTTGCCCGGCATAGTAGGTACTGTCAAATGATATCCATTGTACATTAGTCAATATCTATAATTCATTAACGTGAATAATGGATAAAATCTGAAATTATTGACTGATTATCAGTTATTTATTATACTAGTTTTTGTCATTCCGACGCCAGGAGGGATCTTCGGTAAATAACCAGTTGCCGAAGATCCCTCCTGGCGTCGGAATGACAAAAACTAGTATAATTCTATTCGTAAATCCTCCATTATTCACGTTCATTAAGTGAACAGATTATGATGAAAGCAACCGCGATCAAGTCCTGTTACATTGGCCCTGAGGTTTCACCCGAACAGTTTATTTCGGAGCATTTCTTCCTGTATCTGACGGCTGGAATCCTGACGGTTTATGACGGAAGCAAAGAGCATAAACTGAAACCGGGTGAGTACGGCATAGCTCGGCGAAATCATCTGGCCAAATACAATAAACAACCTGTCGATGGGAAGTTTGAGAAGGTTGTTGTGATCTTTGACCAACCCTTTTTACAAGCATTCCACGAACGGTATAAAATTCCATTAGAACACCCTCAATCGGCTAATGCCATCATTCGGCCGGGTAAGAATGCATTGGTCGATAATTTTATTCAATCGCTGGCGGTTTACTTTACCGAAGCGGGGACGGTCGACACTGATTTTTTTGATCTGAAACGGACTGAACTATTGTTGATTCTATTGAAAAAGAATCCGGAGTTAGCCGGTATTTTCTTCGATTTCACAACGCCCGAAAAGGTCGATCTGGAATCATTTATGAATCGCAACTTTCGGTTCAACGTCAATCTGGAACGATTTGCCTATTTAACAGGGCGTAGCTTAACCGTTTTCAAGCAGGATTTCAAGCGAATTTTTCGGGAAACGCCGAATCGATGGTTGCAAAAAAAGCGACTTCAGGAAGCCTATTTTTTACTGGATAAAAAGGGGCGAAAAGCCTCTGATATTTATCTGGAAGTAGGTTTTGAAAACCTTTCTCATTTTTCATTTGCTTTTAAAAAAATGTTTGGCGTTGCCCCGACCCAGCTAGGCGAAAACCGACAGCTTATGCAGGTGGAGCATTGAGCATGGCTTTACGGCTTGTAAGCGCGTAAAGCCATGCCGTAAATTGGTCATTCGGAACGAAGGCTTTTAACAGGATTCATCATGGCCGCTTTAATGGCTTGATAGCTGACGGTCAGAATAGCGACGATCGTAGCCATTCCACCGGCCAGCGCAAATACCCACCATTCCACATCAATCTTGTAGGCAAAATCCCGAAGCCATTGACTCATGGTGTAGCCCGCAATAGGTGACGCAATCACCAATGCAATGAGAATCAGCTTCAGGTAGGAGGAGAGTAACATTCGAACAATACCACCTACGGATGCCCCCAGCACTTTCCGAACCCCGATTTCTTTGGTGCGTTGATGGGTTGTAAAAGCGGCCAACCCCAATAAACCCAGGCAGGAAATCAGCACGGCCAATCCCGCAAAAATGCCAAATAGCTGGCCAATGCGCTGATCGGCCTGGTACATGGTATTGAATCGTTCGTTTAAGAATGAATAGACAAACGGGTTATCGGTTTCGGCTTTCCACATCTGTTCGATAGTGCTTAGAAGACGAGGAATATCGTCCGTCTGGATGCGTAAGGCTAATTGCCCATTATCGCCCCCATAAAATAGAATTAACGGTGCAATGCGCTGGTGCATGGAGGCAAAATGGAAGTCTTTTACCACGCCAATGACTGTATAAGTGCGTTCGCCATCACCCACCGTCGATAATTGTTGACCAATAGGATTTTTGAAACCATAGGCCCGAACGGCGGCTTCGTTGAGTAGAGCGGCTGTGTTATCGGTAGGGAACGCCTTCGAAAAGTTACGTCCCTGCGCCATCTTAATTCCTAACGTAGGCAGGTAATCTTCGTCGACAAAATAACTTTTCGTTAGGTGATTCCCTGTTCGCGATCCATCCCGAAACCGAATGCCATCCTGGCTCTGTCGAGATGTCCCAGCCGGTAAAAAACCAGCCAGCGCTACCCGATTAACGGATGATAACTTGGCCAATTCAGCTTTAAAGGCCGTTAATTTTGACCCTAACACCTGCGTATCGTGTAAGACCAGTACCTGCTCTTTGTCGAAACCAACTTTCTTGGTTTGTATGAATCGCAACTGCTGATTGGCGACAATTGTGGCGATAATGATCGCAATCGATACCACAAATTGACCTGTTACTAAGATATTTCGCAACCAGCCACTTCGTAAGTCGACTTGTAGCTTGCCTTTCAGCACCGTAATGGGTTTGAATGAGGAGAGTACAAAGGCAGGGTAGCTGCCAGCCAATAGACCAATTACCAGACAGGCCAGGACCGCACCAGCAAGTATCTGCCCATTGAAAATGGTGCTGGCGGTGAACTGCTTGCCAGCCAGTGCATTAAAGCCAGGTAATAACAGGACTACAAGCCCCAATGCTAGCAAGAGCGCCAACGTAGTCAGTAGAACCGACTCGGTCAGGAATTGACTGACCAGTTGCTTCCGAACAGAGCCTAGCACTTTCCGGATACCAACCTCTTTGGCACGGCCTACTGATCCGGCAGTGGATAGGTTCATGAAATTGATACAGGCCAGCAACAGGATAAATAGCGCAATCGCCGAAAAAATGTACACGTATTTGATGTCGCTGTTAGCCTCCATTTCATCATCCAGATTAGAGTGTAAATGAATGTCGGTTACGGGCTGGAAGCTAAAGCTTATGCGATTGCCTTTTTGCAGGAACTCAGGGAGAGTCAGCCCGAAAAACTCCTTTAGTTCTGGTGCTACGTATTTGCGAATAAATCCCTGACTTTGGGCTTCTACTTGCCGGATAGAATAGCCCTCACGAAGTCGTAGATAAATGTAGGCCCCGCTGGCTACCCATTTCGTTCCCTGATTAACCGACCGAAACGAGCCGAACATATCGTAATGAAAGTGGGTGTTCGAGGGAACGTCGGCACAAACGCCGGTTACGCGGAAAAGCCCCAGATTTCCCATCGACAGCGTTTTGCCAATGGGGTCAGCCTTGCCAAAATACTTCCGGGCAGTGGTTTCGGTAAGAACCAGCGTTTTAGGATCAACGAGCGGACGTATCCGATGGCCTTTCAGAATTGGAAGTGAGAAGAAGGAGAAGAAGTTTGAATCGACGAAGGCAACTCGCTCTTCTTTAAACGTGTCGTGATCGTTTTTGACCAGCATATCCCCATCGTCGCGCAGCCGGGTAACAGCCTCCACGCCAGCGCATTCGTCGAGTAAGGCTTGGCCAGCTGGTTCGCTTGTATAGGCAAAATGAAAATTGGCCTCCCCCAGTTGACTGATCAGGGTCATACGGTATAGCCGGTCGGCGTTGGCATGGTAGCGATCGTAACTCAGTTCATGCAACACAAAAAGGACGATTAGCAGGCACGTGGCCAGTCCCGTAGCCAGGCCGACGATGTTGATGGCAGTAAATGCCTTATGCCGCCATAAATTGCGAAAAGCAATGGTCAGGTAGTTTGAAAGCATGGCTGTAAAGAAAGGTTTAGGATACTCAGTATACTGGTTATAAGCGGTCCCAGTCCAGGCAGGGCTGGTTTCTCGTCGTTTGAAAAAGAAAGGTGTCAGACAGTGCAATACCGCCCAGACATACTTGCGTTTGGCACGGCCCAGCCCCAGCTGAGTAACCTGTTTATAGAAGGTTTCGTGTAAATCGCCCTGTACATACTCCAGTAGATGAGGGGCTACGAAATATTCCAATAGTCGGTCTGCACAACGGGGCGGATGTATAGATGGCGACTTGCGTTGTTTTTTCATGGCAGGTTCAGAAAAGGTCGGTTGGTAAGCCAAGCAATTGAAGTTTATCCTGAGGAATGGACTGCCAGAGCCGGATGCGTATCTGTTGGCTATCCAGCAATACCTGCCCACCTGCCGCAGTCAGGGTAAACAGACGTTTTCGCCTTCCGCCCCGCTCTGCCGTGGCCCCACCTACCGAGGACGATAGAAACCCTTTTTCTTCGAGCCGATAAAGGGTTGTGTGTATAGCACTAATGGTGAAGTCGCGGCCGGTTTGCTGTTGAAGTTGTTCCATAACAGGTACTCCGTAAACAGCCTCTGTGCTGGTTGCCACAATTAGTAATACCAGTTCTTCCAACTCACCAAGTATGGTCTTTTTCATGAATACGAAGCTGATAACTATTAGATACAATATTTTAAATCAAATCCTATGCCATCCATGAAAAACATGCTTCAGTGCGCAGATTGGCCTAAATAGGCGTAAGCAGTTGTCCAGAAACGGACGAATGAATGTCCAGCGACGGACAATGAAGTAGTATGACTTTTTGGTTTGTGGCTTTAGTAAATACCATTCTTTAGCCAGTACCAACCCATGTTTAAACGGATAATTTCGCTTCTTGTCATTTGCTTATTTTGTTTCATAGCTAACGCACAGGCGCAGAGCAGGAAACCCAAATTCAAGGTAATTGCCTTCTATACGGCCCAAAACGACAAAGCCCACATTAGTTACGTGCATGAAGCCAATCGGTGGTTTCCGAAGGCGGCTGCAAAGTACAATTTTGTGTATGATTCGACAGATAACTGGAACAACCTGAATGCCAAATTCCTGGCGAATTATCAGGTCGTTTTGTTTCTGGATACCCGGCCCGAAGAACCTGCCCAGCGAGCGGCTTTTCAGAAATACATGGAAAATGGTGGCGGATGGATGGGGTTCCATTTTGCCGGATTTGCCCTGACGCCTTCAAAATACCCGCAGAACTGGGATTGGTATCATAATGAATTTCTGGGGTCGGGATCGTACAAAAGCAATACCTGGCGACCTACTTCGGCCATCTTACGAGTTGAAGACCGGAAACATCCATCAACAAAGCAGTTACCAAAAACCTTCAAAACGGCTCCGAACGAATGGTATAGGTGGACGAATGATCTGACCAAAAATCCGGATATCGACATACTGATGTCCATCGACTCGACCAGTTTTCCACTAGGCACAGGCCCGAAACCGCATGAAATCTGGCACAGTGGCTATTACCCGGTTGTCTGGACGAATAAGAAGTACAAAATGATTTATTCGAACATGGGGCATAACGATATCGACTACGAAAACAAAACGAACAAAGAGTTGTCGTTTACCTTCGACAATGAAACGCAGAATAAATTCCTGATCGACGCGCTGATGTGGTTAGGAAACGGTAAAAAATAACCTGTTCGCCCCTAAAAACTCAACCTCATGGACCGCATTTCACGGCGTAGCTTTTTACAATCATCAGCCATTCTGGCCAGTACTTCCATTGTTAGTTCTTATTTGCCAGAGAGAAAGTCGGTCCAGAAGCCGCTGCGTTTAGGCGGACCGATTTTCCTGAAAAGTCAGGACCCCGAGGAGTTGGCGCGGGAGCACAGACGACTGCAATACAGTTCGGCTTATGTTCCGGCTGTTGAGTTGAAAGACAGTGCGAAAATTGCGGCCATTGAGAAAGCGTTTGCGGGCCAGAATGTGATTCTGGCCGAAGTCGGAGCCTGGGTCAATATGTTGGATCAGGATGCTGACAAACGCCGAAAAAATCTGGAGTACGTGACCGAAAGGCTAGCCTTAGCTGAAGCCGTTGGCGCCCGAACGTGTGTCGATATTGCGGGTTCGTATAATCCTACCCGCTGGGATGGTCCCGACGCCCGCGATTTAACCAAGACGTATTTTGATGCAACAGTCGAAAATTGCCGAAAGGTGATTGATGCCGTAAAACCCAAACGAGCCAAATTTGCGCTGGAAATGATGGGCTGGAGTTTACCCGATGGCCCGGATTCCTATCTGAAATTCATCAAAGCTATTGACCGACCGGCCTTTGGGGCTCACATCGATATGGCGAACATTATCAACAGCCCGACACGCTATTACAATAACAAAGCCCTTATCAACGAAACCTTTCAGAAGCTAGGCCGCTGGATTGTGTCGGCTCATGCCAAAGATATTGCTCCCCAAAACGGCCATTTTATGGAAACAATGCCGGGGCGAGGAAGTCTGGACTACGTGACGTACATCCGTAATGTGACGTCGTTACCACAAGAAGTGCCGTTGCTTTTGGAGCATTTACGCACCCCCGAAGAATATGATGAAGCCCGACAGTTTGTGATTAGTCAGGCAACTAAAGCTCAGGTTTCATTGGCGTAGCTGTGTTGAGAAAGGTAAAATATATGATATAGGGTGTATGATGTATGGCCAGCTCGCAACCATACATCATACACCCTATATCATATATCCCTCTTACAAATCCGGGATGTCTTTAATCCGAACTTTCATAACCGGACGTTCGCCATCGGGAACGATGGCAATGAATGAATTGCTGACTGTTTCGCCATTTCGGAGCATAAAACCTGCCTGAATATTGGTTGTGCTGGTCACTTCTTTCCCATCTGAGTTCTTTATCTTTTGTTGATAGGGTATCGTGAATGGACGCGCTACAACCGTCTCACTTTTGGAGGTTAGTCGTTTGCCCGTGGCATTCAGGCAATCGAACGTAGCTAATAGATTGGGAGCGTCGGTGCTCAGAAAGGTTTGCCTTGGGAAAATGATTTTGGTGCAGTTGCTTCGATTGGTGGCGTAAACTGATACTTCGTAGCGCATAAAATTCTCCTTACCAATTTCAATTTGCCGTTCATTGCTGATCTCAAAGCCGTAGTCGATCCCATTCAGTTGAGCGGGTTTGCCGGGTTGAACATCATAGGCTTGTTGAGCCCAAAGAAAGGAGGGAATGAGCGTTAGAATGAGACAAGACAGTAGAGCGTTTTTCATGTAAATAGAGGTAAGGTTGATTTTGTCGGAATGACAAAAATAAAAAGTTTCATCTTCTACAATTCTTTACGCAGCAAATGCGGACGTTCTGCCGCTATTTTCAGAATGAGTTCGCCGAAGAGCGTGTTGGCCCAGGCAAACCATTTGCGGGTAAAATTGGCTGGATTATCCTTGTCGAACGATTCGTGCATGAAGCCTGTCCCTGCATGGGTTTTCTTCAACTGACGGAGTTGGGCAAGAATTTCCGGATCATCCGTAGAGGTTAGGGCTCTCATCGTCAGGCTCATGGTCCAGATATTGTTGATCAACGTGTGCGGACTGCCGACTCCTTCGGCCGCTTTCCCTTTGAAGAAATACGGGTTGTTTGCGCTAAGGACAAACCGTCGGGTATTTCGGTAAATCGGATCGGTGGCAGGCATGGCGCCCAGATACGGAAGCGCGAGTAAATTGGGTACGTTGGCGTCGTCCTGAAGCAGGTAATTGCCGTAGCCATCCACTTCCAGCGCGTAGATTTTACCGTAGATCGGATGGGTATAGATCGCGTGCTTTTTCAACGCCGTTTCTACTTCGCTGGCCAAGGCTCGGCAGTCGTTTGAAAACGTCGTTAAACCAGCATTCGGATTAGGAAAAAGCTGATCGAGCATCGAGGCCAATTGTCGGAACGAAACGACTGCAAACCAGTTTGACGGCACATAAAACGGATAAACCGTTGCATCGTCGGAGGGACGAAAAATGCTATGGATTAGCCCGATGGGACGCGTTGGATTCCCGTAGCCATTACCCGGTACGGTATCGGTAGACCAGGCCGTTTCGCGACTGAAGTGATAGGGCCCCCGGTTGGTTTTACGTTGCTGTTCGCGGCAGGTTTTTAACGTTAGCTGCATGGCCTGCACCCAGTCGGCATCAAACGGGCTGGTATCGCCAGTCGTTTTCCAGTAATGATACGCCAGCCTGATCGGATAGCAGAGCGAATCTAATTCCCATTTACGCTCATGAAGACCCGGTTTCATGGTTGTCTGATCGTTTTTCCATTCGCCTACTTTTTTATCGTCCGCATAAAACGCATTCGCATAAGGGTCCCAGCGAATACACTGCGTTTGACGCCGGATTACGCCCGCAATGAGTTGGCGTAGGGCTGGGTCAGACTTCGTCAACGGCAGGTAAGGCCAAACTTGCGCGGTGCTGTCGCGCAGCCACATCGCATCGATATCGCCCGTAATAACGAATGTATCGGGTTTGCCGTTTACAGTGCTGGCCTGAACAGTTGTATCGAGCGTGTTGGGAAAGCAATTTTCAAAGAGCCAGGCCAGTTCTGGATCGCGAATGGTTTTGTGCATTCGCTCGATGGTTTGCTCAACCAAAGGGCTGGTAAATTTTCGCTGGCTGGCGGCTGTGCGAACGACAGGAAAAGCCGCTGTGGGTGTTGCCCATAACGACTGGTTATTCAATAGCAGGCCAGTTCCTACAGCAGATTGCTGGATAAACTGACGGCGGGATATCGACACGAGGATGACTAGTTTTAGGGTAAGATGCCTGCGAAAAAACGGAGTTTTCGCCATAAATCAAACCAGTTACTAGCCGAGTCACTACCAAAAAAAGGAGTGATTAATACTTTTCCGTGATTGGATAGGGTATTAGGTAGTTTGTGCCGACTCTTGTCTTTTCCGTATATCACATCCTCCTGAAAATAGCTCTTCAATTTTTTCTTTTCTTATGCTACTAACCTCTAGCACCAAGTGGCCGCGTTTGCTGGGCATGGCCGGAATTCTTCTGGGCCTGTCTATCGGCCTTGGTCTCCCAAAAGTGTTTGCTCAATCAGCAACATCTACCGCTGGTCCAAAGCGGATTCTGGTTTTTTCGAAAACAAAAGGCTGGAAACATACGTCCATTCCGTTTGGCATTGCCGCCTTGCAGAAGCTCGGTCGGGAGAATAATTTCCGGGTCGATACGACCAAAAATGCAGCTTATTTCAACGACGATAGCTTGAAGAATTATCAGGCGGTCGTCTGGTTAAGCACCACCGGGAATGTATTGAATCAGGTACAACAAGCTGCTTTTGAGCGCTACATTCAGGCAGGAGGTGGCTATCTGGGTATTCATGCGGCTGCCGATACGGAGTACGACTGGCCCTGGTACAACAAACTCGCGGGGGGATATTTTGCCAGTCACCCGAGCCAATCGAATGTTCGTAAAGCAACAGTAGACGTACTGGATAAAAATCACCCATCGACCAGCATGTTGCCCGATCATTGGGAGCGAACCGACGAGTGGTACAACTATCGATCGCTGTACTCCGATCTGCACGTGCTGGCCAATCTGGACGAAAATACGTACGAGGGGGGCATCAACGGCAGCAATCACCCGATTGCCTGGTACCACGAATTCGATGGTGGACGGGCGTATTATACGGGCGGTGGTCACGAAGACTCCAGCTTCAGCGAACCGCTGTTTGTGCAACACTTATTGGGGGCGCTTAACTGGGTAATGGGTACTGGTAAAGCGCTGGACTACAGTAAGTCATATGCCGTGACGATGCCCGAAGAAAACCGATTCGTAAAAACGGTACTGGTTAACGACCTGAACGAGCCGATGGAGCTGGCTGTTGCCAACGATGGTCGGGTGTTTTTTACGGAACGGAGCGGAAATTTGTCGGTCTATAATACCCGTACCCAAAAACAACAACTGGTTCATCGGTTTGATGTACCTACCAAACAGGGGCATGGTGTACAAGGCATAACCCTCGATCCAAACTTCGCGACCAATCACTGGCTGTACATTTACTATTCTCCTCAGTTCGAAAAAGATCCGTTTTATAACCTGTCGCGTTTTGTTGTCAAAGACGATAACACGCTCGATCTGGCTTCCGAAAAAGTGCTGTTTACCGTACCTAGCATTGCGGAGCCGGGCTCTCATCATGGTGGCTCGATCGCTTTCGATAAAGAAGGACTGCTGTATCTCTCAACCGGTGATCATACTAATCCTTTCCCGTCTAACGGTTATGCGCCCATCGATGCCCGCCCAGATCATTTAGGAGCCGATGCCCGTGCTACGGCTGCGAATACCAATGATTTGCGGGGTAAAATCCTCCGTATTCGTCCACAAGCCGATGGCACGTACACGATTCCTGAAGGCAATCTATTCCCAAAGGGTACAGCGCAAACACGGCCAGAAATTTACACGATGGGTTTACGGAATCCCTACCGGATTGCTCTGAATCCTAAATCATCGGTTCTATATTGGGGTGAAATTGGCCCGGATGCTGGCAAGGATAGCACATTGGGCCCTCGTGGCTACGATGAATTTAATCAGGCGAAGAAAGCCGGGAATTTTGGCTGGCCGCTGTTCATCGGCAACAGCCAACCTTATGCGGCATTGGATTTTGCCACAAATGTGATTGGCCCTCGTTTTGATCCGAAAGATCCCATAAACAACTCGCCTAAAAGCAATGGACTCCAACACCTGCCACCAGTTAATCCGGCTATGATCTGGTATCCGTATGCCGCATCAAAAGAGTTTCCCGAACTAGGGCAGGGGGGACGTAGTGCGATGGCCGGTGAGTTTTACACCTACGACAAAAATTCAACTGCTAAGACGAAGTTTCCCGAATACTACGACGGAGCCCTGTTCATCTTCGACTGGATGCGTAACTGGGTCATGGCTGTTCGGGTGGATAAGAACGATAACTACATTCGGACGGAGCCGTTTATGGCTGGAAACGGGGATTTCCGCCGACCCATTGATCAGGCTTTCGGGAAAGATGGCGTGATGTATATGCTCGAATACGGTTCGGTCTATGGCGCGGATAACGACGATGCCCGCCTGGTGAAAATTGAATATAATACCGGAAATCGTGCCCCAATGGTTAAGGCTAATGTCGTCGATTCGGTGGCAGCAGCGATCCATAATTCCCGCTCGTACCTTACTTCTGACGGACAAAATGCGCCTGTGTTTCACGAAGCTGCGGGTCAGGCTCCTCTACGCGTAAAATTCAGTGGACGAGGTACTGATCTCGATGACGATGATGCCATAACCTACGAATGGCTCTTTGATGGGAAAACGGTTGGTTCTCAGAAACCTATGGCAACATATACGTACACGAAGCCTGGTATTTACAAGGCTATTTTAAGAGCAACGGATCAGAAGGGTTTAGTAGGGGCCGATACCATTGTGGTAAAGGTGGGCAACGCAAAACCGGAAGTGGCCATTACTACGCCCGACAACAAGTCGTTTTTCTGGGCGAATAAGCCGTTTACGTATGCTGTAAAAGTCACCGATAAAGAAGATACCAAAATTGACCCTAAACGCATCAAGGTGTATTACGAATACAGCGCTCAGCCCAGAAGTGCGCAAACCGTAGTGGCACAACAGGGGCATCAGGATTTGGCTTCCATTGGAAATGGGTCAATTGGTAAAACACTGATGGCCAGTAGCGATTGTAAAGCCTGCCACACAATTGATAAGCCATCTGTCGGGCCAACGTTTCTGGCTGTTGCCGATCGGTATAAGGGGCAGGCGGGAAGTGTAGAGCGACTGGCGAAGAAGATCATTGAAGGTGGGGGCGGTAGCTGGAGTAAAGATCACCTGATGAGTGCGCACCCACAGATTCCCGTACAGGATGCGCAGGAAATGGTGAAATACATTTTCTCGCTGACCGATGCTCGTAAGCAGAAGGCCATGCCGCTGCAGGGAACTCTTGCCCTCAACGAGCACAAACCAGAAGATGCCCGAGGACAATATACGTTGTTGGCTTCCTACACCGATAATGGGGGTAAAGTGGTCGGTCCATTGACAAGTACTGATGTAGTTACACTGCGAAACGCCACCGTGAAAACGATCAATGCCGATGCGTACGTTGGTTTCCCTCGGTTCGGTACCCGCTTAAATGCTGGTAGCCACAAAGCCTATGTTCTGCTGAAAGGCATTGATATGACCACGATCAAGTCGCTGACTTATGATTATTCGTCGCTCAATAAAGACGGCGATATTGAAGTCAGACTCGATTCCTACGCCGGGCCAGTCGTTAGTCGAGCGCCTTACAAAGCAACGGGTTCCTGGAGCACCAACAAGCAGGTGACCGGCACCTTCGACAAGGAATTTACTGGGAAGCACGATGTGTATGTAGTTGTCATGAAGCGCGATAAGCCCAACGACAATATTATTCAGTTGAATAGCATTCAGTTTAATCAGTAGTGTTTTTTGCCATTCTACATCCTCGGCCTGTGCGAGTACCTAGAATATACACACATCTTTTTAGCATGTTCGAAACTCCGTTAGGAGTGGCCTGTTAATAGAAACCATAGGATTGAGCATAACCTGAAGCGCCGTAGGTGCGACCTATATCAACAGAATTAGGTCGCACCTACGGCGCTTTAGATTTTCTTACTAAGTGGCAATATCTATTGACAGGACACCCTTACAGGGCTGATTAGACTATACCAGAGATGTATATATACTCTAGGTACCCGCACAGACCGAGGATGTAGAATGACAAAAAAACGTTTATCGTGACCGGTTTATACAATGACTTTATTGGCATCTTAACAAAGCCGATTAATATAGGTGTTCTGGTTTATGCATTTTATCTAAAATAAACATCAACGATTTTGACAGTCGACCAGCTATTTTTTCGAGTACTATTAGCTGTAAGGATTGCTACAAAAATCGTATGAAATTCTTTTTCAATTCCTTCTTAATCGTTGGCTATTTCTTTATTGGCTTCTGTCAGGCCCAGGACTGTAAAGGCATTACTAAGCTTAAGTCACCAGTCTTTGAGGCTTATGTCGGTATCATTGATATTCCTGCCGATTACGAGAACACTACTGCCAATAAGTTTGATACCGTCGATCTAGGTAAATATGTTAGGGGTGATACGAGTTTCATTCTGGGGCTATCAGTAGAGGCAATAGGCGTATCAACTCATTCAGACTTAGCAAGTGTTACATTTGAATTTGACGATAATTCCAGACTTGTTAAATCTGATCAGTCTATACATATTACCCCAATGACCAGAGGAAGAGCCATACTGTCTACGAATGTTCGCTTGACCTTGAGAGAGATTTTTATCTTGAAAAATAGGGCATTAACAAGTATTACAGTCGCAGATAGCCAGATCATTGTTGTCGAGACAGTCGCAAATGCGTTAAGAAAAGTTGCTGGGTGTTTACCAGCCTTCTGGTAGTACTTTAAGATTCCTCCTGGCGTCGGAATGACAAAAAAACTCCTAATACGCAACAATCTCTTTCTTCGCAGACTCTAGTTTCCGGTACGGATTCTCTAAAAACAACTGCATAAAGCGAGTCATATCGTATCCGCCAACCATGTGCGCTTTATTCGTAAACAGCAAGCGCTGGCTGTTCGGCATGTAGTGGTGAATCCGGTCTATATAAAGCGGCCGACAGGCGTTATCCATGTCGCCATCCGCTAACAAGGCTGGTTTGTTGGAGTAGAAAGGCTGCTTGGTTTCAGGGTTTATGGGTGGCACCTTCCAGCAATCGCACATCTCCCGATAAACATCATTAATGTGGTAGCCTTTCAGATAAGGATAGGTTTCGTAGAGTTGCTGGAGCACTTTTTCGCTATGGTAAGCCGTTTGGTCGGCACAGTAAACCGAGATTCGCATGCCCGATGGAGCGGTGTCATGTTCAAAAATATCGTCTAGTGTTCGCTTAATGTAGGGATAATGATTCCCTTTTATCATTTCGGTGATGCTGTAGGGAATGTGCTTCATCTGCGTATTGACGAGAACCCCTAATAGCTCCCGTCGGCTGTATTGGATGCGCAGCGTATCGGTCGTCCCTTTTTCTAGGTAAGGAATATAAAAAGTCTTCTCTCCGATGGAGGAAAAATAACGTTGGAATTTTTCCTTCAGATTGCCATACAACGCCTTATTCGTTGAATCCTTTTCAACATGCTCAAACAGCGTATTCAGCGATTCGTTGAAGTTGGCAGGCTCATCTTCATCAATAGGTACGAACGTTGGCAGGGGCGAATCCAGAACTAACGATCTAATTCGGGAGGGGTCTTTCTGTAGAACGGCCAACATAAGCCCTCCGCTGTACGAACCGCCCGTTAGGTTGACAGAATCAACGTGTAAAGTGGCCAACAGATCATGAATGTCGGCCACGGTTTCGTCTGTATTGTAGCCAGAAAGATCAATTCCTTTTGCTTCCAGCGCCTTTTTATAACGCTTCGTGCCCACCACCATCATACTATCTTTATTCAGGTTTTTGCGGTAAGACTCCCTGATCGCATCATCTAATTCGCTGCCCGATAGCCTTGGAAGGGCGAAATAGGTACCCCGTTGTTCAAAGGCGATGCAATCCCGGTCATTGATGAGTGGACTCTGAGCCGCACTCCCGGCCCATCCTAATGAACTGCCACCTGGCCCGCCTGCCGTAAATAAAAGTGGGTCTTTTTTCTTTGCCGGGTTTTTACTTTCCACCAGCACAAACGGAAGCTTAATCGTTTTCCCGTTCTTCTTTTTTCGGTTTTCGGGTACGATCAGGTAAGCGCAACGCGTATGAAAACTGCTGTCTATCTGAACAGGGCAGGCGCATGGTTCAAGAGGGCGAACAACACCTGGCTGGCCTTGGGCATGGGCTACCACGAGTAAGAAAATCAGAAGTACGTAGCCCCGTGTCGATAATGTATTCATGTGATTATGAACTAATTTTCGACAAAACTAAAGCGTAGCCAAGCTGAATTTTAGTAAAAACTGGACATCTTCAACTGACACTTTCAATCAGTTTTTTGCCCGTGAACCGGATGACATCTTTGTAGAAATGGCTCATGTCATAATAGCCATACTCATAAGGCGAAAACAGCTTTTTGTCGGTCACGTAGGCCGACAAGGCCAGTCTGGCCCGCACGCTGGAGAAGTACTGTTTGGGCGTCGTACCGACTACGTTGGTAAAATAGCGGTACAATGTTTTATTGGTTGTGAACAGCTCATTGGCTAATTGACTACTTTTAAATTCAGGCGTACCAGCTTCATAGAGGTCAATCGCTTTCTGCACAACATTGATGTAATGCGTGATGGTATTTTTCTTTTTGTACTGGCTTAAAAAGAAAGCCTGAAGTAGTTCGACTCGCTCCCGAAAGTCAGGTAATTGTTTTACCCGGTTAATCAGGGCAGTAGGTAAAACAGTGTCCAGCGTTACAACCTGATCGGAGAATTGGGCCTGGTTGATGCCCAATATAGCTTCCAGTCCGCCGGGGAAAAACTTAATGGTGAGAATATGATCGGTCGGTAAATTATGCCGCTCAACAATATTGTTTCGCAAAATGAGGACATCGGTGCGTTGCTGAATCTGATAGTGAGCTGAACCAACAGATAACTGATAAGGTTGCCCTAAATTAATATAACAGGTTGGCGTCCAGCTCGGAAACATTCGGATAGCGAACGGACTATCACCTGTGTATCGATAGGTTTCTTCGGCAGACGACTCCGAGAAAAATTCGATGTAATTAGCCAGTTCAGGACAAGGCGTAGCGAATTGGTAGAGTTTTCGAATATTATCGAAAATCTCCGTCATTTGATGAGAAGGTATGTCGCTTGCCTTTGTCATGTTGCACTTGGTGAATCTGAGTTTGTTCAAGCTCTCTTACTATAGCTAAAACTGTCTGATTTTTTGTCATTCCGACGCCAGGAGGAATCTCAAGCTTGATTTATGAGCGACTTTGAGATTCCTCTTGGCGTCGGAATGACAAAAAATGGTCTCACATTTTTGTAGAAGTAAAGTTTAAACAGTTGCCCTATAAAGGTGCAAAACCTTATCGATTTATGGGTCACTTCTCCACTACATCATAATCCGTGACCAATCCGTCCGAAGTTAGGTAAACGAGGATGTAATGGGGAGCATTCGCTGAACCAAATTTATAATTTAGAATCTGATCGACTTTACCTTCATGGCGCTCGATGCCGCGTCCTTTAACATCCTCGGCACTCAGGAACGTAATGGCGTTTAGATCGGTAAGTACGCCCGCTCCCTGCGCGAAATCCTTCCGAACTCCCGGTGTAACGCCCGGCACTTCGTCTACGGCTTTCCCGCCTTTAGCCATAGCCTTTAGAGCAGCCTCAATTTTTTTTGTACGCTCTGCATCAGGATCGGGCGCTGATTTGGGGTCGTGGAAGAGTGGGCCAATGCGTGGTATTTTTCGTTCGCCTTTATTGGTTTTCCAAAGCAATTCAGTAACCTCTCCCGTTGCGTTAGGGCTGAATGTTAAGTAAATATCGCGATCGGCTGAAGCAAAGTGGGTTGGTGTTTCGGGGATGAACTCTTCGTCGTTAAAACCATCGGTTAGTGTATACAGCCGGTCTTTGCTGGCTGCAAATGTGATCATTTGGTTGTTGTTAAGCTCGTAGCGACCTTCATAGGCAGTAAGAACTTTGGCATCGACAGGCACAGCGATACGTTTGGTGGCTACTCTTGGCTTATAGTCCGGCCAGTGGTATTGTTTAGCAACTTCCTCTGTGATGAGGCCCATCATGCGGGAGTTGTCATTGGCGTTGATCATGATAACTAAACCCTGTCCGGTTTCGGCACCAGCCGTCATAAAGGCGTCGAACCCTTCATCCCGACCGTTATGTCCGAATCGCATGGTTGGTCCTTCGCCTTCCAGAAAGACGCCCAATCCATCCTTGTCCTTCTGATCGGTAAGCATTTGCTGGGTCATGCTCTTCGACAAGACAGAACCAGGTTTACCAGCAAAGGAATTCTGAATGCCGATGGCAAAACGGGCCAGATCAGATGGGGTTGTCCAGAGTCCGGCGGCTGCCATTTCGGGGTAAATATGCCAGCGCCCTTTCACCAGATTACGATCGCCATAATGGCCGGTGGCGGTTGTTTTGGCTTTATCGGCCGGAAGCGGCTGTTGGTATGTGCTTTCCGCCATTTTCAAAGGGCCTAACACTGTTTTCTGCATAAACTGCGGAAAGGGTTGGCCCGTTACGTCGAGCATGAGTTGCTGCATAACCGTGTAGCCACCACCCGAGTAACGCCAGCGGGTACCTGGCACAAAATCCACCCGGACAGCAGGGGTATTGGCTGGAGAAGTACCATCAAGAATCTGCACGACTGACGGAATTGGTTTACCAACTTCATAACCGGGAAACCCATGTACGGTCAGCCCGGTGGTATGGCTTAGTAATCCCCGTAACGTTACTTTCTTGTCCTTCGTAAATTCATTTTCCGGGACTTTCCAGGTTCGTAATTTGGTGTTAACGTCTTCATCGAGCGACAGTTTCCCTTTTTCGGTCAGGTACAACGCCCCAACTGCCGCGACCGATTTGCTAATTGATCCCGCCTGGAAAAGAGTCGAGGGAGTAACAGGTGTAGTGCCATTTTTTTCGATGACGCCGTACCCTTTTGCCTTCACAATTTTACCATCCTGAATAATGGCAATAGACAGACCAGGTACTCCTCGTTTCTGCATTTGCTTCTTAATAAACTCATCGAGGTCGTCGGCACGGCTTTCGATAACGAGCGATAACAGCGAAAGAACGGCGATGGACTGGACAACTAGACGCATAGGAGTGACAGTGAGGGGAATAGTTACTCCAAAGATGCGTAAAAACTGACTTCCGTTGCTTGCGAGAAGTTAAGTCCATTGTTAATCATTTCTTTACATGCCGTAGGCATGACATGTTTATAGTCAGTTAACCATTTCCCGCTGTCTAGCATGCCGTAGGTATGCAATATGTTGCATACCTACGGCATGCCCACTATATGATTACTGGAATTTTCTATAAACATTTGATCGCTACACGATCATCTACCCGTTGTTACTCTTGTCGTATTGAATTCAGTGGGTTGGTCAAAGCCGCTCGCACGGTTTCATAGCTGACCACAATAGCTGTCAGAACAAAAACTAACAGTATACTGATCACAAAAATGACCGCATCGATCGGGACGCGATACGTGAAATCTTCGAGCCATCGGTGCATCATAAACCAACCCAGTGGTAGGGCTATCGCACAAGCCACAACGAGCAAATTGAGAAAAGGCGTAAATAGTAAGCGCAGAATCTGCGGGAGCGAAGCCCCCATCACTTTACGAATCCCAATCTCCTTTGTTCGTCGTTCGGCCAGGTACGACGACAGACCAAATAGCCCCAGACAGGCAATCAGAATAGACAGCAGAGAAAACGCTTTGAATAACCCCGACATCCGATTTTCGCCTTCATACATCCGACCAAATTCCTCACTCATAAACCAGTGCCCGAAGCCAACACCAGGCAATACCTGCTTCCATTTTTTCTCGATCTCCGCAATCTTTTCCTGGAACTTACCCGCTGGTAGTTTTATGTACACAATTCGGTCTTCGGGGTCTGGGCGTCCATTGATCGCCAGGGGTGAAATGGTGTGATGGATGGATCGATAAGGGAAATCTCGGACAATGCCGATTACGGTTCCTTCCTTCTTCTGACTCGGTTGCTCATAAGGCAGCTTGATTGTCAGGCGCATGCCCAGTACTTTGTCAAGCGGTAAGCCTAGGGATTTTACGGCACTTTCGTTGAGTAGATATGTACTGGAATCGGCTGGATTGTCTTTCCTGAATGTTCGCCCAGCGATCAATTCAAGGTTAAACGCCTGTGGAAGATCGAAATCTCCGTTCATGCCCGCCCAGGAATAAGACTGATTACCTAGCTGCGGAAACGTAACATCATGATCCAACGAACCAAAATAATCCTGATTGGGTAAGTGATTAGCCATCGTAACAACCTCTATCTCTGGATCTTCCAGGATGCGCTGTTTTAGCGAGCGGTACTTATCCATTGAAGCCATACCCGACCAGCGAATCGACAATAATTGATCGCCACTTCGGCTTAAGGTTGAGTGTTGAATGAAATTCATCTGCTTCATCATGATGCCAGTCGAGACAATCAGCAGAATCGTGATGGTGTATTGAAACACAACCAGACTTTTCCGGAGCCAGTCGGAACTGCGGCTGGTGAATCGGTTATTTTTGAGTACGCTGATGGGCAACAGCCCCGATAAATACAGAGCGGGATAACTCCCGGAAAGCAGGCCAACCAGCAGCGTAGTACCTACCGTATATCCGATGAGTTTGCCCTGCACCAGCTGAGACAGCGTAAACTGCTTTCCGGCAATGACATTAAATAACGGTAAGAGCATGACCACCAACACCAGCGCAAGCAACAACGCTGCGAAGGTAGTAATCAGGGATTCGCCCAGAAATTGTCCGACCAACTGAAGCCGGTTGCTGCCCAGTACTTTGCGTAACCCAATTTCTTTCGCTCGTCGAACGGCACGGGCGGTTGCCAGGTTCATGTAGTTTATGCTGGCAATGATGATTACGAGCAAGGCCGTCGAAGCAAAAATGTAGAGGTATTTTTTATCGCCAATCCGGCTGTTGTTATAACTGGAGCGAAGCTCCTGATTGAAATGAACACCACTCAGCGGCATAATGGCTGGTTCGATCAGTCGTGTAGGGTCTTTGGGAAGATTAGCCTGAACCACCTGATTCAATAAGCGCCTTAGTTTCTCAACATCTGCATTGGGCGTTGTATGGATGTAGGTCAGGAACCAGCCAGGTCCAGCGCCCCAGTTTTCCAGCCAATTCGTATTATTGGCCGTCATCATCGAATGCAGCATCCCAGTGCTGATCAGGTAATCGGGTTGGATGTGCGAATTGGCCGGATAATCGTCAAGTACCCCGGTTATGGTCAGCGGAAGGTACTTATTGTCGGTTGCATAGATGTGGCTTATTTCCAGCGTTTTGCCAACAGGATTTTCATCGCCGAAAAACTGTCGGGCAATCGTTGCGCTGAGTACAATCCCATTGGGTTTATCGAATACGGTTTCTGGATCGCCATGCAGTAACGGGAAGTGAAACACAGACTTAAAGTCAGGATTTACCCAGAACACATTCTCCGACAAGAGAATTTTATCCGTTTTTCGATCCCAAAACGAAGCCGGATAGCCCATCGAAGTCACTTGTGTTCCACCTACAACTTCTGGAAAACGACTCTTAAGGGCTTTCAACCACGCACCCGCTGCATAGGCCGAGGTTCGTTCGTTGCCGTTTGTTTTTCGATGCGTTCCCAAAATGTATAGATTATCCGAATCGGGGTGGAAGCGATCGAAATCCTGTTCGTCAATAATGAACAGATAGATGAGCGTTACACTGGCCAGCCCGATGGCTAAGCCCGTAATATTGAGTATAGTAAACCCTTTCTGACGCCGAAAATTGCGCAGAGCAATGGTTAAGTAATTTCTAAACATGGTAGGAAGAGGTAATGAATAATGAAGAATGGATACTGAATGATGGGAAATGAATAATAGGGTGGGTGGGGTACCTCGTAAGCTGGACATCTACATTATTCATTTCCCCTATCCATTATTTAAAAATCCCTGCTTTCAGGTCATAGCCTGCTGATTGAGGAAGTAGGTTTAGATAGTCGGTAGGTAGTCCATTGGTTTTTACCTCGCTCAATAGAATCGTCCCCGTTTTTTTGACGCCCTGTTCGATCTGGTTCGTTGAGTTGGCCTCCACTGCCCCTTTAGAACCGAAAAATCCCATGTAGTGAGCGTTCCCCGCAATGACAGAATTGCTGAACCTATAGCTGGGCGTTGTATTCTCGGCCCGAAGCCAGAAGTATTCACAATTGGTAACGATGTTGTTGCGGAACACAAACTCGGAATCGTACGGGCCAAACCATACCGCAGCTTCGTAAGAGCCGGAAATAATGGAATTGGTTAGCGAGAAATTTTTGATCGATTTGAAGAGGAGGAGGGCATTTTTACAGCCGTAAAAAATGGTGTGATCAACGTGGGTTCCTCCTCCGTGCGCCCAGATAGCTCCCTGAATAGGGGCAGAATTCTTTTCGCCAATGAAATAACACTGGCTGACCTCAAGCCCCTGCAAGGTTTCTTCTTCTCGGGTGATCGGATAATAATAGCGTACGGTGGGATTGGCATTCCCCAAAAACTTGAGCCCCTTAAAACTCACGTTGTTTTTGGCGACCAGAAAGCCAATCGCGTGGGCAAATTGCCTGGTGGAGTTATCGGCCGACACCGATTGGATAACGGGCATCTTGGTGGGTTGCCAATCAGGATCGTTGGGCATGGTAACGGCCTCCAGATTGTAGCGGGCTGTATCGCCCGATGCCTTCCGGGTTTTAATTTCCAGTGCCTGCCGTAGTGTGTATAAGCCGGGCTGGAGTTTAATCGTTACAGGTTCATTCCCGCTAAAGTCGCGAGCCAGAGTTACGGCTTTATCTAAACTGGCTAACGGGTCAGAAAGTGTACCTTTGGCAGCATCGTTGCCACGGGTAACATCGACATACAACGTTTGGGCGCTTAGCGGGAAGAGGAAACTTACCCATAAACTAATGACTAAAAAGAGTAACTTGCTCATGTTGTTTACCTGAATTAATGGATTGAAAAAAGTAAGGATGCGATAGGCATCCGCAAACCTACTTTTCCAGTTTACCACGTTGCAATTCATTTGTCAGTCAAGTTTTGTCAAGTTTTATCATGTTGATTTACAATGATTTCGGATTCGACGGATTTGCTCCGATGCAAGCAGCTTATTGAACAAAAACTCGACTGGGGAGCGGGCGAAAGCTGGACAAGTGTCGATTTTGAGAACCTCCAGCAACGGATTCTGGAAGAGACTGGCGTTTCGCTAAGTGCGAGTACCCTACGCCGGATCTGGGGGCGGGTCGATTACCAGCATTTGCCCAGCAATACAACCTTGAACACGCTTGCCCAATTTGCGGGTTATTCCGATTGGCGCACTTTCATCAAGGCACAGCTACCGCAGGAGTTACCACCTGCGCCTGTAGAATCCACGCTGATAAAATCAGCAACAAAACCGGCTATCAATTGGGTGAAGCTGAGCTGGATGGTGGGTCTTGTTGTGGCGGTTGTTTTGATTGGTCTCGTTGCGTTTGACCAAAAGCAGCCTCAGCTAAATGCGAAGCAGTACCGCTTTAGTAGTAAACCGCTAACCCGCAGCATTCCCAACTCGATTATTTTTACCTACGATGCGTCGGCGTCACCCACCGATTCGGTTTATATCCAGCAATCGTGGAACCCGCGTTTACGAACGCTGGTGGATAAAAACGGGCAAACGCACACCTCCATTTATTATGAACCAGGGTATTATCGGGCAAAATTGATTGTTGGGAAGCAGATCGTTCAGGAGCATCCGCTACTCATTCCGACCGATGGCTGGCTTGGCGCTATCGCCACTAATCCAGTGCCCGTTTACCTGAAATCGTCTGACTATATCAGGCCGGATCGACTCCAACTTCCCATTGCTGGCGTTCAGCAGAAAAATGTGCCTTTACAGCCTGATGTTCCGATGGTTAAGTATTTTAATGTTGGTAATTTCGAGCCTGTTCCGTTGATCAATTTCTCGTTTAGTAGTGATGTACGGAATGACTATGGCGAAGGAGCCGCTACCTGCCAACTAACCTGGGTCGAACTAATTACTGACGATATGCCGATCACGATACCACTTTCCACAAAAGGGTGTGTATCGGAGCTTACACTATTGGATGGTACGCATATGATTTCCGGTAAAAAGACGGATTTGTCTCGTTTGGGAGTCGACTTTGCCAACTGGGTAAACGTGTCCTGTACGAGCGATGGTCGCAAGCTCTATTACCACGTGAACGGTGAATTGGCGTACGAAACGGCTTTGCCTCAAAAGAAGGTGTCTATTGTTGGAATAGCCTACGGATTTAAAGGAACAGGTGCCGTGAAGAACATTAATTTACAGGCAGGTGAAAAACGAGTGTTTCAGGCTTTTTGATTATTTTTTGTCATTCCGACCTTAGGAGGAATCTCAAGCTTGACCTATGGGGACGTTGAGACTCCTCCTAAGGTCGGAATGACAAAAAATAGTGTAGACGTTTCTATAAAAAGGAAAGTTTAAGATAGGGAAAAGCAAAGAAATAAGAGCCTACTGTCTTTGGATTATGTTCCTTAACTCCTGACTCTTGCGGTCTTCCCAAATGAATACATCGCGCCGACAATTTCTCCAAAACTCTACCCAATTAGCGGCCAGCGCCGGGTTGGCTACGTTGGTTCCAAACGAATCGATTGGCGCTACTCAGGCCCGTTCGTTCTCCGCTGCCGATACCGTATCGGTTGGCCTGATTGGTTGCAACAACATGGGCTGGTCTGACCTTAGCTCAATGCTTAAACACCCAAACGTGCGTTGTATTGCGTTGTGCGACGTTGACCAGAATGTACTCAACAGACGCGCAGCCGATCTGGCAAAGTTGCCATCGGTACAAGCGTCTGGTCAGAAAGCGACGCTCTATTCTGATTTTCGGAAGTTGCTGGAGAATAAAGACATTGACGCGGTTATTGTTGGTACGCCCGACCATTGGCATTGCCTGCCCACCGTATATGCCTGTCAGGCGGGGAAAGACGTGTATGTCGAAAAGCCACTCGCCAATAGCATTCAGGAATGCGATTTGATGGTAGCAGCCGCTCACAAATACAAACGGGTTACACAGGTTGGCCAATGGCAACGGAGTGGTCTGCATTGGAAAAATGCCCTCGATTACGTTCGTTCAGGTCAGATTGGCACAGTTCGGACGGTGAAAACCTGGGCGTATATGCCCTATGGCAAAACGTTTCCGGTAGTGGCCAATGAACCTGTTCCAGCAGGCGTAGACTACGATATGTGGCTCGGACCAGCTCCGAAACGCCCATTTAACCGCAACCGATTCCACGGCACATTCCGCTATTTCTGGGATTATGCGGGCGGCCTAATGACCGATTGGGGCGCACACATGGTCGACATTGCCTTGTGGGGTATGCAGGTCAGTACGCCCAAATCAGTCGTATCGGTAGGTGGCCGATTTGCTTATCCAAATCAGGATGGTGAAACCCCCGATACCATGCAGGTACTTTACGATTATGGGAATTTTACGCTATCGTGGGATCAGTCGATTGGCATTGGGCGTGGGCCTTATGACCGTGATCATGGCGTGGCTTTTATTGGTAATCTGGGCACCGTGGTTATTGACCGGGGAAAGTGGGAAGTTCTACCCGAAGTGGATGGCGGTAAATACCTGACGCCCGCTATGCCAACCCAGTATGGTGATGGCAAAGACCTCGACCGGCACACGCTGAATTTCGTTGAGTGCATCCGCAACCGCCAGCAAACAAACTGCCCGGTCGACGTGGGGCGTAACGTCGCGGTAAATGCCCAATTAGGCAATATGGCTCACCGTCTAGGACAAAAGTTGTTTTGGGACGATGCCAAAAGTGCGATTATCAACGACCCTAAAGCAAACGATTTAGTAAAAGCACACTACAATAGCCCCTGGCAATTGCCAATGGTTTGATTTTTCTGACGCGGGTATTTACCCGTGCCTGTTCATGTCGCCAGTATTCACTGGCGCTTAAATGGCCAATCAATGCGTCAGCGAATGCTGACTTTACGAATAGGCACGGGTAAATACCCGCGCCAGAATTAACTAGATTTATGCAAAACACTTCCGGAAGACGAAAATTTGTCGTGGACCTAACCAAAGCGGTAGGTACATCAATGCTTATAAGCACTCCTGGCCTGATTCAGGCTGAGCAACTTTGGGCAAACCAGGAGTCGATTACCGTTGGGCAGGTGATGGATCTGATTCTTAAAACGATCCCGAACGCGCCGTTCCCCAAAACAGTCGATACACTGAAGTCGGGAAATACCTCTCAAAAAGTGACAGGTATCGTGTCGACGATGTTTGCCACGATCGAAGTGATTGAAAAAACAATTTCCGCTGGTGCAAACTTCATCATTGCCCACGAACCCACGTTTTATAACCACCTGGATGAAACAGACTGGCTACAAAACGATCCGGTCTTTCGACACAAACAGGAACTGCTAACCAAAAATGGAATTGCGCTCTGGCGATTTCATGATTACTGGCATTCGCATCGTCCGGATGGCATTCAGACGGGTATGTTGGAGACTTTGGGCTGGGCGAAATACGCTGATGCGCAGGATGCCCACATCGTTACCTTACCCGCCACACCCCTGAAGCAACTCATTACGCATGTGAAAGGAAAGCTGGATATTAAACAGGTACGGGTCGTTGGCGACACATCGCAGTCTTGCAAACGAATCTTACTGATGCCCGGTGCTGCAGGCGGACGAAGTCAGATAACAGCTATCGAGAAAGTAAAGCCAGATGTGATTTTTTGCGGGGAATCCAGCGAATGGGAAACGCCTGAATATATTCGGGATGCACGTCGACAGGGGCAGAAATTGTCGCTGGTGATCATGGGGCACATCATGAGCGAAGCTGCCGGTATGGAATGGCTGGTGCCCTGGTTGAAACCGAAATTGCCAGGCATGAAAATTACATACATTCCATCGGGAAATGCCTTTACGTATGAGTGAGATTTCTTTTTGACAGGATTTACAAGATTCACAGGATTGCAGATTCCAGAAAAATCCTGTTTTATCCTGTAAATCCTGTCAGAAAAGACATTATCCAGCCCAGTTTTCGCGGTCCAGGCTCCGGTATTGAATGGCTTCGGCGAGGTGTTCGATCTTTATTTCGTCAGAACCGGCTAAATCGGCAATGGTGCGCGACACTTTTAGAATACGGTCGTAGGCACGGGCGGATAAACCCAGCCGCTCCATGGCTGTTCGAAGTAAGGCACGGCCTGCATCGTTGATGATACAAACTTCTTTTACCATCTGTGAGGGCATCATGGCGTTGCTGTAAATACCTGGCTGATCGGCAAAACGCGTTGTTTGCCGTTCGCGGGCCTTTATGACTCGTTCACGAATTACTTCACTAGGTTCGGCGGGTCGATTGGCGGTCATCTGATCGAAGGAAACGGGGGTGACTTCAACGTGTAAATCAATCCGGTCGAGGAGCGGGCCGCTGATTTTAGCCAGGTATTTCTGAACAATGCCCGGTCCACAAACGCACTCTTTTTCGGGATGGTTGTAATACCCGCAGGGGCAGGGGTTCATGCTGGCAATGAGCATAAAACTGGCGGGAAATTCCACCGCCCATTTCGCCCGCGAAATGCTCACTTTTCGGTCTTCGAGTGGCTGACGCATAACCTCCAGCGCCGAGCGTTTAAACTCGGGTAATTCATCTAAAAACAGAACGCCATTATGTGCCAACGAAATCTCGCCCGGCTGTGGAAAGCTGCCTCCACCTACTAGCGCTGCGTCGGAAATCGTGTGGTGGGGTGAGCGATACGGTCGGGTTGCAATCAAATTGGCACGCGAGCCAAGCTTACCTGCAACGGAGTGAATCTTGGTCGTTTCTAAGGCTTCCTGTAGTGTCAAGGGAGGCAGGATACTGGGTAAGCGTTTGGCCAACATGGTTTTGCCAGCCCCTGGAGGCCCAATCATGATGACATTGTGCCCGCCAGCAGCCGCAATTTCCATAGCGCGTTTGATATTCTCCTGCCCCTGTACATGCGAGAAATCGACTTCGTACGCGTTAATCTGGCTCATGAACAGATCACGGGTATCGCTGACCAGAGGTTCAATGTCTTTTTTGCCTTCGAAAAATTCGATTGCGTCCTGTATGGTTTTTACGCCAATGACATCCAGATTATTGACAATGGCCGCTTCCTGCGCATTTTCGATGGGAAGCACGAAACCTTTGTAGCCTTGCTTGCGGGCCTCGATGGCAATGGGTAATACACCTTTAATGGGCCTTAACGTCCCATCGAGGGCCAGTTCGCCCATAATGACGTAATCTTCCAGGCTACGGCTAGTTGTAATTTGCTCCGACGCCTGCAAAACACACAAGGCAATCGGCAAGTCATAAGCTGAGCCTTCTTTCCGAATGTCGGCAGGAGCGAGGTTAACGACCACTTTCTGGCGAGGCATCCGGTAGCCGAAGAATTTCAGAGAGGCTTCAACGCGCTGTTCGCTTTCCTTAACGGCACTATCTGGTAGTCCAACCAAATGAAAATGCAAGCCCTGGGCAACAACAACCTCAATGGTAATTAAACTGGCATTGACACCGTATACGGCTGCACCAAACGTTTTGGCTAACATAGTAGTAAGCAAGTAAACAAATCAGGAGAATGGGTTTCAAAGCTACTGCGTCGATAGCCAATAAAAAAATCCCTCTCTAAATCTTCTCAGCAATCCTCAGCTTGGCGCTCCGGGCGCGCGGGTTGCGGGCAATTTCTTCGGGCGTAGCTTCGATGGGTTTGCGCGTTACGGATTGCAACGGTTTGATGTCATTGCCGAATAAATCCTTTTCTACTTCGCCCTGAAATTTACCCTTATTGATGAAGTTCTTCACCAATCGATCTTCGAGTGAATGATACGACATAACGACTAGCCGTCCACCGGGTTTCAGAATGTCAGGTACCTGCTCTAAAAACTCCTCCAGAGCCTGTAACTCTTCGTTTACCTCAATACGTAATGCCTGAAATACCTGCGCAAAAAACTTGTTCTCTTTGCCTCGTGGCGCATAGCGTTGCAGGGCCGCTTTTAGGTCGTTTACGGTTTTCAAAGGCTTATTCGAGCGGGCCGATACCAGAGCGGCTGCGGCTGTGCGGGCATTGGTAATCTCGCCATACATCCCCAGAATTCGGTGCAGTTCAGGTTCCGAATACTCGTTGACAACCTGCCGGGCCGTGCGGTCGGCATTCTGGTTCATACGCATGTCGAGGTCAGCGTCGAAGCGGGTGGAGAAACCACGTTCGGGGGTATCGATCTGGTGCGACGAAATCCCCAGATCGGCCAGAATACCATCTACCTGTTCCGCTTTGTAGAGCCGGAGGTAGCGTTTGATGTTGCGGAAGTTCGAGGCCACAAACGTCAGTCGGGAATCGCCAATGGCCTGGGCATTAGCGCGGGCGTCGGCATCCTGATCAAAGCCGAACAAACGTCCCCCCTCCAGTTGATTCAGAATTTCACGGCTATGTCCACCGCCACCGAACGTAATATCGACGTAAGTGCCGCCGGGTTGCAAATTCAGCCCATCGATACAGGCCTGTAATAAAACGGGTTCGTGGTAATTGCTCATTCAGAAACTAACCTTCTTTAGTGGTCGTTGTTGGTTTTGTCAGTCCGCTTTTGCGTCTTGATCAACCTGCTAAAAACATGAAAAAACTCCTTCCTATCGCTGCCATTGCCTTATTGTCGTTACCAACGATTGGCCTTGGTCAATCAACAACTGTCAAACCTGGTACGTATCGGGCTGTTCTGAAAACCCGTGGGGGTGATTTACCGTTTGGGCTGGATATTAAGCCAGCCGCGAACAACCCTAAAACCTACACGGTGTTTGCTTTAAATGGCAACGAACGCCTTCCGATGGACCCAGCTACCATTGAAGGCGACTCCCTACGGATACCGATGGCCCTGTTTGACTCAGAATTGGTTGCAAAGATAGACGGTAATACGCTAAGGGGGGTATTTCGGAGACGGCGAGTTGCGTTGCCTCCACAAACGCTGCCGTTTGAAGCCCAACATGGCGTAACATATCGCTTTACACCGGTCGAAGAATCTACACGTGCTGTAACCACCAACCTAACGGGGAAATGGGCCACGGATTTTGGTAGCAAAACCGGGAAAGTGGATACGGTCAATGCAGTGGGCGTATTTGATCAGAAAGGTAGCCGACTTACTGGTACGTTTCTGACGCCTACCGGCGATTATCGCTATCTGTCGGGTGCCGTTGTGGGCGACAGTCTGTTTTTGTCCTGCTTCGATGGCTCGCATGTGTATTTATTTAAGGCGAAGCACGATCCGGCGACGAAAACACTCAAAGGAGGTTTATGGGCGGGCATTGCGGGTTACGAAGCCTGGGCCGCTCAATTCGATCCCAAAGCTGATCTTCCCGATCCGGCCAAACTCACATATTTAAAACCCGGTTCAAAAACGCTCAATGCTTCATTCCCTGAACCGAACGGCAACATCGTTTCGTTGTCCGACGCTCGGTTCAAAAACAAAGTGACGATTGTACAGATCATGGGGTCGTGGTGTCCGAATTGTATGGACGAGACTAATTTTATGAGTCCGTGGTACAAAAAGAACAAAAGTCGAGGCATTGAACTCGTTGGCTTATCGTTCGAGCGGTCGCCCGAAATGGCTGTATCAGGGCCAAAAATCGAGCGAATGAAGCAACGGTTCAAAATTGATTATCCCGTCGTGTTAGCTGGAACAAACGACAAAGCACAAGCGTCCAAAGCGCTACCCGATCTGAACGCAGTAGTGGCTTTCCCAACCACCATTTTCATCGACAAAAAAGGCCAGGTGCGTCATATTCACACGGGCTTCTCTGGCCCAGGCACGGGTAAATACTACGAACAATACATTGAAGAATTTAACCGGCTAGTGGATAAACTGGTGGCGGAGTAGTCCGAACCGGGATTTTAACAAGATTGAAAGGATTCACAAGATTTTTAACACTTACAATTAATCCTTAAAATCTTTTTAATCTTGTTAAATCCCGGTTCGGACAGTATGCACGCATACTATTTTTTCGGAAAAAGTGGTAGATTTACGTCCAGCTAAGATCAGGACGACACCTATCATGAAAAAGGAGAAAACGGTTGATTTTCATATAAAATGGGGTTGGCATGCCATTTCGCGCATGTACAATGCCTATGCAGCCCGCTTCGACATTACCATGGCGATTGGCTATGTGCTGCTTAATATCGATCTGGAAGAAGGTACCCCAGCCACCAAAATTGGCCCTCTGCTGGGTATGGAGCCGCGTTCATTAGTCAGAATGCTCAAAAATCTGGAAGAACGTGGACTGATTCGCCGGGAAGTAGATGGCAATGATAAACGCTTCGTTCGCATCTACCTGACCGATGAAGGAAAATCCAAGCGTGAGATGGCTCGCGACGGCGTTATTCAGTTCAATAACATGATTCGGGAGCGCATTCCGCTCGATAAACTGGTTGTCTTTCTGGATGTTATGAAAGAAATCAACCGTATGGTTGAAGAAGAGAACGCCCGCATCAAAGCTTCTGAGACTGAAGAACTACCCCTAGACTGATAGATGTATGCCTGCCATTCTCGTTACTACTACAGAACATCGACTTAAGGCGTTTACGCGTTTGATGGGGATGGCATCAAAACTCTATCATGCTAATCCGAAAAACCCACCAAAGCCGATGAACATTGCCGATGATGATGTATTGCACTTATTGACGAGTCTGAATCAGCATGCTGTTCAGTTTTTACTGGTAGGGGGTATGGCAGGGGTTGTTCACGGACATATTCGTACAACGCAGGATATGGATTTGTGGCTAAAGTCGGATGAGGAAACAAAAGCGAACCTGATTCGGGCGCTGGAAGATAATGATGTAGCTGGAGCCGCTTATTTAAAAGATGTCCCTTTGATCTTTGGTTGGACATCGGTAGCCATTGGAAAATACGGATTCACATTGGATATGGGTTACCAACTTAAGGCCTTCAGCGAGGTTGATTTCGATGCCTGCTATGAACGCGCTATTGATGTGACTTTCGATGGCGTATCGTTTAAAGTGATTCAGTTGAACGATTTAATTACCGAAAAGTTAGCAACTGGTCGACCTAAAGACCTGGGTGATGTGGAAGAATTAATCAAACTAAAAGATCGAAACGACGATCAGGAAGGATAAAAGCTATTCTATCCTGTAGTCATATGTCGAATTACCGAGTAAAACTAAACCATGGAAGCTACCTTAGAAAAAGCAAAATCGGAGGGGCGCACCGCTCAAACGAAAAATCGAACGATCCGGCGCGTTGCTGTGCTGGGTTCAGGTATTATGGGTTCGCGGATTGCGGCTCATTTTGCGAACATCGGTGTCGATGTATTGCTGTTGGACATCGTTCCTAAAGAACCCAATGACGCAGAACAGGCCAAAGGCTTAACAACGGCTAGCCCACTGGTTCGGAATCGGATTGTGAATGATGCTTTCCAGACGATGCTGAAAGCTAGCCCAGCCGCTTTGTACAGCCCGAAATTCGCCGACCGAATCAAACTGGGTAATTTTGATGATAACCTGAAAGACATTGCCAGCTTCGACTGGATAATCGAGGTAGTTGTTGAACGGCTGGATATAAAACGCTCTGTTTATGAGCGCGTTGAACAGTTTCGTAAACCGGGCACGCTCATCACTTCAAATACATCGGGTATTCCGATGCACCTACTGGTTGAAGGCCGTAGTGAAGATTTTCGCCGGAATTTCTGCGGAACGCACTTCTTTAACCCACCCCGCTACCTGCGTTTACTCGAAATCATTCCCGGCCCCGATACCGACCCCGCCGTTGTCGATTTCCTAATGAACTACGGCGATTTGTACCTGGGCAAAACCACCGTTTTGTGCAAAGACACGCCCGGTTTTATTGCCAACCGACTCGGGATTCAGTCGCTGATTCAAACCATTCGTGTGGCCGAAGAACTGGGGTTATCGGTTGAGGAAGTTGACAAACTTACGGGTCCCGTAGTAGGTCGCCCGAAGTCGGGAACGTTCCGACTGTCGGATGTTGTCGGGCTGGATACAACGGTCAACGTGGCGAGTAATCTTGTAAAAATGGAGCACGACGAGTCGCGCTCATCGTTTGAGTTGCCTGCTTCGGTGCAGAAACTGATGGAAAACAAATGGCTGGGCGATAAAACCGGCCAGGGTTATTATAAGAAAACGAAAGATGAGAAAGGTCAGACCCTGATTCTGGCGCTTGACCTGAAAACGTTTGAATACAAGCCGTCCGAAAAAGTAAAATTCGCGACGCTGGAAAGTACGAAGGCCATTGATAACCTCAAGAAACGCTTCCCGGTACTGATTGCGGGTAAAGACAAAGCGGGCGAGTTTTACCGGAAGACGTTTGCCGACGGGTTCCGCTATGCCACCTACCGCATTCCTGAAATTTCGGACGAACTCTACCGGATCGATGCCGCCATTACCGCTGGTTTCGGTTGGCAGTTAGGTTTGTTCGAAACTTGGGACGCCATTGGCGTTAAGAAAGGGGTTGAGCTGATCGAATCCTTCGGTCAGAAACCCGCCCAATGGGTGTACGACATGCTCGATGCGGGCTTCGATCAATTCTATAAAGTCGAAAACGGCAAGCGGAAATACTACGACATTCCAACAAAAAGCTACAAGGCGATTCCGGGAACAGAAGCATTCACGATTCTGGAAAACCTGAGTAACAACATTGTCTGGAAAAACGCAGGGGCTAACATCGTTGACCTCGGCGATGGCATCCTGAATGTCGAATTCCGTAGCAAAATGAACACCTTCGGCCAGGAAGTTTCCGAAGCGCTGAATAAAGGTGTCGCTCTGGCAGAGAAGGATTTCAGGGGATTAGTTGTCGGGAACGACTCAACCGAGGCATTCTCGGCAGGAGCTAACCTGGCGATGCTGTTCATGTTTGCCGTAGAGCAGGAGTTCGACGAAGTGAATTTGATGATTGCGCAATTCCAGAAACTCATCGCGCGTCTGCGTTATTCGTCGGTTCCGGTTATTGTGGCTCCCCACACACTGACACTCGGTGGCGGTTGTGAAGCCGTACTACACGCCGACCGTGTAGTGGCCCACGCCGAAAGTTACATTGGTCTGGTCGAAGTGGGTGTTGGCCTGATTCCGGCGGGTGGGGGCACTAAGGAGATGGCGGCTCGCGCATCGGATCTCTACCAAACGGGTGATCCTGAGTTGAATATCCTGCAAAATGTGTTCATGAACATCGCTACAGCGAAAGTCTCGACTTCGGCACAGGAAGCCCGCGAAATGAACTACCTCCGCTCAACCGACCAGATTGTGCTGAACCGTAGTCGTCTGCTTGCTGAAGCCAAACAAGCGGCTATCGAACTAGCCGACAATGGGTATACACAACCCAAACCACGCACCGACATTAAAGTACAGGGTAAAACGGGTATTGCGTTGTTCAAAGCGGGTATTACGGCCATGCATATGGGACGTTACATTTCGGACCACGACCGGAAAATTGCCGACAAACTGGCCTACGTCATCTGCGGTGGCGATTTGAGCAGTCCACAAAACGTATCGGAGCAATACCTGCTCGATCTGGAACGGGAAGCCTTTCTGTCGCTAACCGGCGAAAAGAAAACCCTGGAACGGATTCAAAGCCTGCTGACAGGCGGCAAGGCGTTGCGGAATTGATAAGATAAATTCATCTAATTGATGCCCCGAGTTAATCTTAACTCGGGGCATTTCTTTTTCATGCTGTAGGCATGACACGTTTATAGAAAATAGATCAGTTGGAGATTCAGTATGCCGTAGGTATGCAACCAAGTAATGTGGCATACCTACGGCATGCTGAGTAGGGAGCATCTATTTTTTGCTATAAACATTTGATCGCTACGCGATCTGCCGATGCCTCATGAAATGTTTATAGTGGATCAGTTACATCAAATCAAAAAACGAGAATTCATCGGGTTTTTGAATGCGATAGGTTTTTAGCCATTGCTTTAATACCGCTGGCTCAGCAAGAGCTTTAAGGTCAGCTTTGATTTGTTTGATATCCCGTTTCAACTGAGCGATATCACTATTCAGGCTAAACTCCAGCGCAATAGGTGAATTAACCGCAAAAGCAGGTTTGCCTGTCATGGCCGACAGGTCATTTTGTAAGGCAAAGAATTCATCATCCAATTCCTGCGCCTGCTGTCGTAAAATCTTGTTGTAATACTTAAGCTGTTCTTCGGCAAGATTTTCCAGATGTGATTGATCGATATGTTCGAACTCAAGCTGAAGTCGGAGCAGGGCCAGCAGATCGCTTTTTTCGTAAGCTTCCGTCACGCGGTGCATGATTTCGGTTTTGCGCGCTTTCTCGGCCTCATCAGGCTCTCGGTCGGGATGAAACGCCTTTACCAGATCTAGGTAAAGCGTTCGAACGGCTTTGGTAATGTTCCGTTCTTCGGCCAGTTTCTTTGCCTCGCGTTCCTGTTGTTTTTCAGTTTTGGGCTTTTTCGCTTTTCGGTCGGCTGCCTGTTGGCGACGTTCGGCTTCGGCAGCTTCCCGTTGTGCTAATTGTTCCTGGACATAGGCCGTCATTTTCTGGGGATCACTCACATCAACATCATCTTCGAACTGAATCCCGAACATGCTCCCCATCATTTCTTTCATTAAATCCGCCGTTTGCTGGTCCGATTCGGCGTTCGTTTGATCGAATCCATCTGAATCGTATTTGTCGTAAATAGGCTTGAGTTCGTCCAGACCATGTACATCGATCAACTCGAAGGCCATCTTCTGGATTAAATCAACCAGTTTTTTCTTTTCAGTTTTTGTAAACTCTTTGCGTTCATAAGCTCGATCGAATACACGGACCAGATCGGCCCGGAAACGACTGTATTGTTCCAGCAGCGGTCGATAGTCGGTTTGCACACGTTGCTGAATATGTTGAGCTGCTTCCCGCAAACTATGTAGACTTTGGCCCAGCGTTTCAATTTTTTTGATCAGCCGATTAAACTCTTTCTGCGATTTCGACAGAATGGCTTGTTGCTTTTTGGTGCCAATCTGAATAATATGCTGTTGTGGTTGTGTTGCCATCGCTTAGAGAACCTCCTCGAATGAAGCTATATAATTTGGGTAAAATTAAACCCCATTAACAACTTACCAAGTTGGCTAACTTAGGAAAAACTATTTAGCCAAAGAGAACACAGAATTTTATTTTTATTCTCTGTGCCTCTGGGGTTAAACAAAAAAATAGTAATTAGTTGCTTGAACTGGCTAGTCAGCGCTACTAAATGTAGCATAATTGACATTGTTATGACAGCAGAACAGGCTTCGAATTTATTACAGAATACGTATATAGAGACAGGGCGCAGTATGGTATGGGCCGATTTGGGCGCAGGCAGCGGTACGTTTACCCTGGCGTTAGCGGGTTTACTACCACCTGGCAGCACCATTTATGCGATTGATACCAATAAAGCTGCGCTTAAGGCTATCCCGGCATTTCATAATCAGGTGAAGCTAGAAACGTATGCAATGGATTTCACTCGCGAGGAATTTCCACTTTCCAAACTAGATGGATTCCTGATGGCGAACGCTCTGCATTATGTGTCGGACCAGGTTGCCTTTTTGGAAAAAATGAATAAGTACCTCGCGGAGTTAAGCTATTTTCTGACTGTAGAATACGATACCGATCAGTCAATTCCGACCTGGGTACCCTATCCGGTAAGCTATCATACATTAGCTAATTTAGTTAAACGTACTGGCTATCAGACCATCCATAAGCTAGGAGAACAGGCATCCATTTATGGCAGAGCTATGCTATACAGCGCGTTAGCTGTTCGTGGGCGGGCTCATTAGTAGTATGTTTTTGTGGCCCCTTCTTTATATTACATAGGCTTTATAGGGTGTATACTATGATTATTTTTAGATGACCTGAAAATTTTATACCTTTTAATATATTTTAGGTATCTTAAACGAATCATTAAGGACCCATCCAAGCGTATTTTTAGTTAGAATACCTGACCCAAGGAGTAAATCTTAACTACACAACTATGACTGATTCAATAAGCGATGAGGAGATGATCCGCCAGTACCTAACTAGTCAGCCAAATCACTGTTTCGAGACGCTTTATAATCGTTACGTCAACAAAGTCTATCGTCGATGTTTATCCATGACGAAAGACCCGTTAAAAGCGGAAGATTTTACACACGATATTTTCCTGAAGGTATTTAACCGGCTAGAGGCTTTTCAGGAACGGTCAAGTTTTTCTACCTGGTTGTACGCCATTTCCTACAACTACTGTTCCGATCAGCTTCGTATAGCCAAGCGATCTAATTTTATCACCACTGAAGAAGAACTCAATCAGAATATTCCCGAATCCGAAGAGGGGCAGGTGCATGAAGAAACAGTACAATTGATCAATCGGGTGTTAGCACAACTGTCGCATAAAGAACGGTCTCTATTGCGTCTTAAATATGAAGACGAGTTAAGTATTAACGAGATCGCTGACCTATACGAGCTTAATCCAAGCACAGTTAAAATGCGACTCAAACGAAGTCGTGATAAAATACAACGGCTGTACGCTCAACTATACAATAGTTAGAAGGCATCAGCCTCTCTGTGATGTCGGTTACTTACATCTGACTGCACAATTCCCAATTCACAGCTTCACTTTACAAACTCCGCAAATTGGCGTAAGGACGCTGGATTTCGGAGCGTGTCTTTGTTCGTCGCCAGTGATATATCCATTCCTGACAGAATTTTGCGTACCGATGTTTCGAGTTTCTTACCAGTAATTGTATAAGGTACTTCTGAAATCGGATATACGGCATCAGGTACATGGTGCACACTGAGTTGCGTCTGAAGTGCTAGTTTGATGCGCTTAATCAGCTCGTTCGTAAGCGGAACCCCATTCTTCATCACAACGAACAAGGGCATGAAATAGCCCTTCCCTGGCTGATCAAGGCCTACTATTAAACTATCCGCAATTTCGGCAAAACGTTCGACAGCATTATAAATCTCACTCGTGCCGATGCGTACACCCTGGCGTTCGAGAGTTGCATCGGCGTGGCCATGAATGAGTATACCATTTCGTTCGGTAATTTGAATGTAATCGCCAGCCCAAAAATTGCCGGGATATTCCTCAAAATAACTCGTTTGGTATCGGCTGTTTGTCGGATCATTCCAGAGGTAAATGGGCATCGAAGGCATCGGTTCCATAACAACCATCTCGCCTAACTTGCCCCGAACGGGCTTGGCCTGCTCATCAACTGCTTCGACTTTACTACCCAGCCAACGGCACTGAATTTCACCTTCATACACAGGTAGGAGGGGATTGCCACCTACAAAACTGCTACAGATGTCGGTGGCCTCACTAAGTGCTGTTAACCAGATCGTTGGCTTCACCGATTCGTAAATCCATCGAAAACCTTCGGGTGGTAAAATCGATCCAGTTGAGCTAACTGTTCGTAGGTAAGTGAGCTTGCTTGTATTGATGGGGGTTAAGTCTGCTCGCTGGCAAGCCATGTAATAGATCGCTTCGTTGCCGAAATGATTAATCCGTGCCTCTTCGGCTAGTTGCCAGAGTACGTTCAGAGTAGGGTAACTAGCCACGCCATCGTAAAGCACAAGGGTAGTCCCCGTTAGCATAGAACCTATGGCAAAATTCCACATCATCGAGCCTGGGTTAGTGTGCCAGAAATAACGATCGCCCACACGTACGTCCTGGTGCAATGCCAGGGCTTTCAAGTGCTCGAGCAGGCAGCCGCCTACACTCTGTGCAATTGCTTTCGGTTTGCCCGTAGTGCCGGATGTATACAAGATCCAGAGTGGATGATCAAAAGGGACCGGCTCAAAAACTAACTCATCGGGCGTTTCGATGGCCAGAACTTCATGCCAGAGGATAACGTTGGTAGCAGTTCTGCCCGTAAACTTACTGGTATTGTCCAGATAGGGTATCCAGATCAGGGTTTTCAGCGTTGGCAAACGACGGCACAGTTCGCTAATCGTGTCAGTGTTATCAATCAACTCGCCATGATGACTGTAGCCATCGACAACAAACAGTGCTTTGGGTGACAGTTCCTGAAAACGGTCTAGAACACTGGCCGTACTAAAATCGGGTGAGCAACTTGACCAGACCGCACCGATACTGGTTGTTGCCAGAAACGCAACGATTGCTTCGGGAATGTTAGGTAGCATGGCTACGACTCGATCGCCGACGCCCACACCCTGTTGCCGAAGATGGGTTGCTACGGCGACTACCTGATGTTCCAAACTCTCCCAGGATACGCTTGTCAGTGAATGTCGTTCGGAAGCAAAAAGCAGAGCGGGCGTTCGTTCGCCACGGGTTTGGATGGGTTTATGCCTGAAAATGTGTTCGGCGTAATTGAGCGTAGCACCAGTAAACCATTCGGTTCCGATCATATCGACCCGATTGGGTCTAAAAACGACCTGATGATAAGGGGTATGGCTTTGTACATCGAAAAATTGCCAGATACTTTCCCAAAAATCTTCCAGATCCGTTACCGACCAGTCCCAGAGGTCGTCATAATCGCGGAAATACAATCCTTTTTTTATAAAAAGCCAGTCCATATACCGCTTCATGAGCGACTGACTAGTTGTACGGCGGTCGGGCGTATAGAGTGGCGATAGCGTTGGGTGGGGCATGAAGGAAAAGTCAGTAGTCGTTAGTCAATAGTTGAGCGCAAACGATGGGCTTATCGTCGACAATTGACTAACGATTGACTACCATCTTGGATTGTTTTTGAAAGAAAAAGCGTTTAGGAAAAGCGAGGTATAGTTGGGTTGTCTTTAAAAGCCCTACCTTTGTGGCCCGTTTTGCACTTTCCTCAATAAGAATGCTGACAATCAGTACTATTTATACATACAAACAAGTGATTTACTGTATTTTTCCATGAATCAGGATTCAGATCAGAACGAACCGCGCCGTGACGGTGAGCCACGTTCTTTTAGCCGTCGGGATGACGGTCGTAACCGTAACGGCGAAGGCGCCGGACAACCACGTTTTAACCGTAGCCGCAATGACGATTCGGCTCGACCACAGGATAACAAATTCGAACGCCGGGGAGGCCGCGATGAACGCCCAACCGGATCAGCACGCTTCAATAAAGACTCAAATGATCGCCGGAGCCGCGATGAGCGCTCATCCGATTCGCCCCGTTTTAGCCGGGATAACGACTCCCGAAGCAGAGGCTTCCGTTCCGGCGACCGGCAACGGGAGAACGGTAGCGAAGGGTCAAGACCCGCACGTTTCGACCGTAACTCAAACGAACGACCTAGCTTTAATAGAGATAACTCCCGCGATACAAACCGTTCTGAACGGACTCCTCGTTTTGATCGGGATCGGAACGATAATCGCTTTGATCGCGACGAGCGCCTAGCCAGAACTCCCCGTTTTGATAATGATCGCCCCCGGCCAGATCGGTTCAGCAACCGGGATGGCGATGATCGTAAACCGCGTTTCAGCCGGGATAATGACGGCGATTCGCGCCGGAGTCGGGATGAGCGCCCAACTGGATCTCCTCGTTTTGAACGTTCTAACAATGATCGTCCTGATCGTGAGCATTTTAATCGGGATAACGACCGGCCAACTAGCTCGCCCCGATTTAATCGGGAAGGTGGCCCACGGGATACTGATCGGAAAGGTCGATCTTCTGAGGGTGATTCACGCCGGGCTCGCATCGACCGGTCTGATAAACCATCTCGGTTCTCGCGCGATGGACAGTCCTCGAAACCAACCTTCAAACGGGTAGGTGGTTTCAATCGGGAAGCCGATGCGCGAAACCGCTTTGGTAATGATGATCAACGGAGTGGTGATTGGTCAACGGGCGATTCTCGTTTTTCTGGACAACAACGCAAAGATTCTGGCGATCGGCGGACGGGCAACTTTACCAAAGCCCCCAATTATAACCTGGAATTAGCTCGTGAAAATGCAGCGTCGCGCAAAGACCGTGGAAACACGGAAGAGCGCCGTATCGACCGGAAGAGTGGAGGAGGAAAGGTAAGACGTACAGAAGACCAAACCGACGGATCACATAACGAAGGACTGCGCAACGACGGCCCAGTGCAAACCCGTTTGAACCGCTACATTGCTAACTCTGGTGTTTGCTCACGTCGGGAAGCCGATGAGCTCATTGCAAAGGGCGAAATTTCGGTAAATGGCAAAGTCGTTACCGAAATGGGCTACAAAGTAAAAGAGGGCGATACGGTTAAATTTGGTAACAAAGTACTGAATCCAGAGCGCTTCGTCTATGTTTTGCTGAATAAGCCCAAGGATTACATCACTACAACGGAAGATCCAAACGAACGCAAAACGGTTATGGAACTCGTGGCCGATGCGGGCAGCTTCCGTATGTACCCAGTAGGTCGGCTAGACCGGAACACTACGGGACTATTGTTGATGACCAACGATGGCGAACTGGCCGATAAGTTAACGCACCCATCGTATAATGTTCGTAAAATCTATCAGGTTGAGCTGGATAAGCCAATTACAGATGAGCATTTTGAGGCAATCAAAAAAGGATTCGATCTGGAAGATGGCCCGATCAAGCCAGATGCACTCAGTATTGTAACACCGGATGCCTATGTGGTCGGTATTGAAATTCACTCAGGTCGTAACCGGATTGTACGTCGGATTTTTGAAAACTTTGGCTACGAAGTGACCAAGCTTGACCGTACCACCTACGCTGGCCTGACCAAGAAAGAATTACCTCGTGGTAAATGGCGCTTCCTCGATCCTAAAGAGGTGGTTAAGTTGAAGTACTTTAATTCTTAGCTTTTAATGAGTGAAAGAGCGAATGAGTGATTGAGTGAATACCAGCCGGTAGTTTTATTCACTCAATCACTCATTCGCTCTTTCACTCATTGAATCGTATGAATCACCTCTTCCCCTACATCGAGCGGACGTTACTTCATCCTGGGGTGACGATTAACGAGCAGTACGAAGCGCTCGATGAGGTAATGCAACTAGGCATGGCTGGCCTGACTGTTGCGCCGTTTTGGGTGAAGAAATTCCGTCGCGAACTGGGAGAAACCCATCCGGCAATCCTTTCGACCGTTATTGGCTACCCATTTGGTTATCAGCGTACTGAAGCTAAACAGACTGAAATTGAATGGGCGCTGAAAGATGGAGCCAGCGAAATAGAAGTAGTCCTGAATACGTCGGCCTTGTTTTCTCCGGCTTCCGTCTGGCTCAAAATTGAACTAGCGAAATTAGTAGCACTGGTTCATGCTCAGGAGAAGTTTTTTACGGTTATTCTGGAGTCCTCTTTGCTCGACCCTGAGCAGCTTCAGAAAATGATAAAACTAGCGACCGATACCGGAGCTGATTTTATCAAAAATTCAACGGGCTTTATCGTCAATTCAACGCGCCCGCTTTACAATCATACCCAATCGCTACAATTTCGAGCCAGTGTTCCTAAATCTGTAGGCGTCAAAGTAGTGGCAGATGGTGCTACGGAGTCACAACTGGAAGAATTAATTGCTGCCGGGGTGGAGCGGCTTTCATTAAGTAGTCTTCCAGCGTAAAGCATTCAACAATATTTGGAGAAATAAGTCCTTTTCATAACTTGCGGCCTATGTTCAATTCCGCACTTTATGAAAATTATTTTCTTCCTTCTTTTCTTCTCATCTGCCATTGCCCAACAAACAGTATATCAATCATTTGAAGTCGATAGTGTTGCTGCCCCTCGCGGAGGTAATCTCCTTCTGAACACTTTTCTCCAGACGAATCTTCGCAAGCCAATCGCTGCTGCAGCAAAAGGAGTAGGTGGTCGCGTAATTTTGAGTGCTATTGTTGAATTAGATGGTAGTGTCTCTGATGTAAAAATTGTTAATAGTCTGCGCCCCGATTGCGATCGGGAGGCCATGCGGGTGTTTAGGCTTTTTAAGGCGTGGCAACCTGGTATTAAAGGCGGAAAGGCCGTCCGCCAGCAGATTACTACTACCGTTCTGTTCAAACCTAACCCTCCATTTATTTACAACAACGGAGCCCAGGTTAGCTATTATGACAGTGATAAAAAAGCTCTTGCTGATAGTAGCGACAAGGTGCGTTACAAACAGGAGGCTCCTTTAGATAGCAACGGCTTGGCTAATGGCGACATTGTGGTTTACAAAGGCAAAGGCGGCAATTGGAAAGAAGAGTATCGTATACCATTTGTACGTCAGGTTAATGAGTCTCAAGGAGCGTCTGACCAATCAACAACTACGATTGGCTACCAGGGTGATGGCCATCGGTGGGATGGTGAGGTCATACTACTAACTAAGTCGGGGTCGATTATCTATAAGTATTTTTATAAGAATGGGGCGCCGACAAGTGAAGGTGTGCATTACAGTTCAAATGGATTGGTGTCTGAAAAAAGAGAAGAATTTGACGGAGGTTTTATCGCTACTTCCTGGTATGACAATGGCCAGATTAGGGAAATTAAGGTTAATAACTATTTAAGCCTTACAGACAAATCATTCATGAGTTCGGTTAAGGCCTTCTGGACTCCAACGGGCCAGCAGTTGGTAAAAAACGGGAACGGGCGAGTAAACCATAAACAGCAAGTAAGGTCGTATTCCAGTTTATTGCCTAAAACAGTAGTTATAGAAGAAGGAGCTTATGAAAATGGTCTTCAACAAGGTATCTGGATAGGGCAATACGAGGATAAGTCATTTTATTATGAAGAGTTATTCGACAAAGGAGTATTCCAAAAAGGGAAGTCATGTCTACTGGGAGGGGATACAATAACGTACACAGTACTTGAAAAGGTACCAGAGTTTAAGGGAGGCATGCAGGCATTAGGTAATTTCTTAGCGCAAAACCTCCATTATCCACCTGAAGCCCAACAATCTAAAATCGAAGGACAGGTGTTTCTTAGTTTCATAATCGATGCTGATGGGCGAGTTATAGATATCGATCTAGTAAAAGGTCTTGGTCACGGTACAAATGAAGAAGCTATACGAGTTCTAAAAGCTACAAGTGGTCGTTGGATACCAGGCCATCAACGTGGACAGAAGATCAATGTGAAATACAACCTGCCAATCAACTTTTCTTTGCATTAATCTGGTACCCACTGTCTAGTTTGTATAACCCATCATCAGGTTCAGGTACTATCCCTCATGAAGATTCTTCTTTCTCTTCTCCTATTTCTCTCTTGCTCAGTAGTCAGTGCTCAACAGGCTGTCTATCAATCGTTTGAGGTGGGCAGTGCTGCTATTCCACGCGGTGGAGTAACGACCTTTAATACGTTCCTTCAGGCAAACTTACGGAAGCCAATAGCGGCTGCAGCCAAGGGCGTTGGTGGCATTGTGGTATTAAGTGGCGTTGTCGAAACAGACGGACACGTGTCGGGCATAACAGTTGTCAAAAGTATTCGCCCCGATCTGGATCGTGAAGCCATGCGTGTATTTAGCCTATACAGTGCGTGGAAACCGGCTCAGAAAGGCGGTAAAGTCGTTCGACAACAAATAAGTATGCCGATTGTGTTCAAACCGAATGCACCCTTTAAGTACGAACATGGCTCAAAAATAACCTACCTGGATGCCGACATCAATGTGCTGCCTGATAGCAATCAGCGGGTGAAATTTAAAGAAGTTAGCCCACTGGATACCAATGGCTTACCTACGGGCGATCTATTGCTTTATAAGTTCATTAATCAACAGTGGGAAGAGTATGCGCGTGACACGCTCGTTCGTATAAAAAATCCACAACCTAATCTGGCAGGCCAACCTTCTTATTTGCTTGGCCATCAGCAGGCGCTACTAAAATTGAATGGGGATATCTATACGGTAGATGCAGCAGGAAACCGACTAACGGCCAGTAGCTATAAGACGGGAAAATTGTTCGGGCAGCAGTTCGTTTATCATGCCAATGGCGCAATTGCCGAACGGAAGGAATATGATGACGATAAACAGGCAATTGTATCCTGGTATTCAAACGGTCAGATTCGACATGTTCAGGAAGTGATTACAAATTATAATAACCCGTCGCCAATGATCATTGACAAAGTGACCTCAGTTTGGGATAGTACGGGGCGCCAGATGGTTAAAAACGGAAACGGGTGGGCGGTATATCGTCGGAACGTAAAATCCTACAGAGATAAAAAATCGGAAACATCGGTGATCGAACAGGGTCTTTACAAGGATTATTTTAAGCAAGACATATGGACGGGCCAGTATGCCGACAGCTCATATGCCTATGAAGAACAATATGACAAAGGCGTTTTGCTTGCGGGGAAATCAACCATAGCTGGAGAGGAGCCGAACGATTATCAAGTAGAGGATCGATTGCCCGCGTTTTCGGGGGGAATGTCGGGGTTAAAACAGTTTTTAAGCCAGAATTTACACTACCCTAGTGGTGCTCGGGATAGCAGAGTGGAAGGCCAGGTTGTTGTTAGCTTCTTTGTTTGTACCGATGGTTCCTTGTGTGATTATGAAGTGGTAAAAAGCGTCCAATCCGATTTAGACCGAGAGGCTTTGCGAGTGGTCAAAAAGATGAGCGGCCAATGGACGCCTGGTGTACAACGCGGAAAGAAAACCAAGATTAAATACATCATACCAATCAATTTTTCACTGGATTAGTACTTGTCCAATTTAGATTCTAGAGATTCTTTTGATTCTAAATGACAGTTTAGCTGTTGAATATCAATAGAATATCGTCAATAGAATCTGATAGAATTAACAGGATCTACTTTGGTAAAGCACTAGTGCTAATCTGAACAAGCAGAAGTTAAAACCGTAATCTGTTTGTAAATTTGCCGGATAACCTCTGCGTACATGTCTCTTAAGCAAGTTCCCCTTCATCATATTCATCAGCAATTAGGCGCTAAGATTGTGCCGTTTGCGGGCTTCGAGATGCCCGTTCGCTATACTTCAGACCTCGACGAACACAACACGGTTCGTAATGCCGTGGGCATTTTCGATGTCTCGCACATGGGTGAGTTCATCCTTAAAGGCGAAGGCGCACTAGGACTTATTCAGCGAGTTTCGGCCAACGATGCCAGCATCCTGTATGACGGTAAAGTGCAATACAGTTACCTGCCAAATGGTCGGGGTGGTATTATTGATGACCTTCTGGTGTATCGGATCAGCGATCTCGAATATATGCTCGTGGTCAATGCCTCGAACATCGAAAAAGACTGGAACTGGATTAGCCAATACGCATCAGATTATGATCGCGATGGCGCACCACTGAGCATGGTCAATGTCTCTGATGATACATGCCTGTTTGCGGTACAAGGGCCAATGGCTGCTAAAGCGCTACAGTCGCTTACCCCCGCTGATCTTGATTCGATGGAGTATTATACGTTCGAGAAAACCGATTTTGCCGGTTGTGCCAATGTAATTGTCTCGGCAACAGGCTATACGGGTGCGGGTGGTTTTGAAATATACGTTTCGAATGATCAGGCTGAGGATGTCTGGAATGCCATTGTGAAAGCGGGCGAACCTTATGGTCTCAAGCCTATCGGCCTGGGTGCTCGCGATACGCTCCGACTCGAAATGGGCTACAATCTCTACGGAAACGATATCACCGACGAAACATCGCCTATTGAAGCTGGACTTGGCTGGGTCACGAAATTTACCCACGACTTCATTGATGCCGACGTGCTGAAAGAGCAGAAAACGCAGGGCGTTCCGCGTAAATTAGTTGGCTTCGAATTACTGGATCGGGGTGTGCCACGCGGCCATTACGAACTGACGGATGCCGATGGAAATCAAATCGGTGAAGTGACCTCTGGTACGCAGTCACCAACTTTAGGTAAAGGTGTTGGTTTGGGCTACGTTCAAACCGCATTCAGCAAACCTGGCTCCGAAATCTTTGTGAAGGTTCGCGATCGGCTGCTCAAAGCCCAGGTTGTTAAACTCCCTTTCGTTAAAAAATAACCAGGATTTATGTGATTTTACTGACCGACCTTGATTTTAGCCTTCGGCTTTCCTTGAAAGCAAAGTCATAAAAAATCAAAGTCAGTCAGTTAAATCATAAAAATCCCGGTTCAGACAATATGAAACAAATTGACGTTTGCTTTACCCCGGATTTGTTGCATCTCCACACGTTTGAGAATACGATAGTCGTTGTGGCCGATGTATTCCGGGCCACCTCGTGCATGGTTACGGCCTTTGCCTATGGTGTCAATAGTATCACCCCTGTTGCCACAGTTGAGGAGTGCCGACAATTGCAGGAACGCGGCTATCTGGCTGCTGCTGAACGAAATGCCAAAAAAGTTGACGGCTTTGAGTTAGATAACTCGCCATTCACCTACATGGATGAACGTATTCGGGGGGCAAACGTAGCCATGACGACTACCAACGGTACGTTGGCTATTACCAAGTCGAGATCGGCAGTGAAAGTTTTGGTCGGGTCGTTCCTGAACCTGGACGCGTTGGTACGGTATTTAAAAACAGAAGGCTACGATGTCATGGTACTCTGTGCGGGCTGGAAAGGGCGTGTGAATCTGGAAGATACGCTCTTTGCAGGCGCTTTAGTAGATCGACTGAAGGACAGCTATGCCATGGCAGAAGATAGCGCGATTATGGCGTGGCGACTGTACGTACAAGGGAAAGATAACCTGATTGGGTACATGGCAAATGCATCGCACATCCGACGGCTCCAACGGCTCGGGATTCAGAAAGACATTGCTTACTGTTTGCAACACGACCTCTACGATGTAATACCCGTATTGCGGGGCAGTTCGTTAGTCAACATGGAGGTGAAATAGTATTTACTCTCGCCAACCTTCGGGTTTAAAGGGTGTTCGATTGTCACTCTGTAAACACGGAGCCGTGGGCGGGCGATCCGCATACGGCCAAATCTTGACTTTAGGCGTTGGGCGATGCTCATCCAGAATATACAGCGGAGGAGGTTCGGGACTTGGCCGACGATTATTGAGCGCATAAAACAAATCATCGCCATCATTAAGGTGGGGACCGGTAGGGTCCAAAGCGCCATAAGCAAACCCCTGCCGATCGGCCCGGTCGAGCCAGTAATGCATCTGCGAAACGGCTGAAGCCGTAAAATAGCCTATGGTCTGTTTTTTGGGATTGGCTACTTGATGAACATTGCCACCCAAAGCCGTTGGCGGAGTATCGGATAAACCTCCTGTTTTCTGGCTCTGGTCAGCAAACAACTTATAATACTGGTAGGCGTCTGGGGTTAATGAGAGCTGACGAACATCGACCAGAGCGGGCTGGTAATCGTAAAACGGAATTTGTGCTACTCGTTGCTGGCTAATCAGATTGCCATTTGAATAACGGTCATCAAAGACCTGAATATCATTATTGTATAAGATTTCCCAGCAGGCTGTTCGGCAAGGATAATCATAATTCCAATGCTCCGTAGGGACAACCGGCGCATTGGAATCGATCTGTGATAATCCAGGAGAAGGCACAAAGCAGTCTTCGTAGAGTTCGTCGCCAGCTACAAAATACTTGAAATATTTATCTGCGTTATAGACGCCGGGCAAGATTTTATGAACGGCATAAACTCCATTTTGGCAGGTTCGGCACCAATACTGGCGTTCGTAGAGTTTCCAGTCCCATCGGTAATAATTGTGCTCCTGAGCTGGGTCCTGACTCTCGATAAAGATGTCATGAGCAGCTGTGTAGCCATCTAACTGAGTAACGGGAAGACTCTTCGGATTAAATCGTGAACTTACTTTCGAAATGGATGGAACAGCCTCCATCACTTGTTGGCTAGACACATACTGAGTGCCATCACTCAACGTAAATCGAAGTTGATACGCATGACCAACCTGACCTTTAAAGTCGATGGGTAGTTGATAACTGCCATCAATTGTCTCATGACAGGCAATTTGTAGTGATGAATCAACAACGACGATCACCGTTGCTTTCGTAATGGGTGTGGTCCCGAATTTCCCCGTAAGAGGATTTGCTTTTGATCGGTTAAGGCGAATAATTTGGGCTTCAGCCAGATTGGTGATTGTGCCGTCTACAACCAATATATCGTTCGTGCTGAGTAAAGCGCTGTCGTCCGGATCTATACAGGCAAGTGGCAGAAAGAGAATTGAGAAGCAAACGACTAGTCGAGAAAGAACCGAGCGCATGGATAGTTATACATTGAGTATACCTATAAGGCTATTTTATCGCTGCTTTACTGGTAACGGTCTATTCGAAACGACAGTATCTAAACATAACTAACCCCACTAATTCGGGTTTGTTCAGGTTCCGATTAGTGGGGTGATTATTTTGTGAATAAGGAAAAGTCGCAGCCAATAAGGAATGGACTTTGGGCGCTTTCTGCGGATTAGGCTACAGCTTGTTCGCCGTGCAGATAAGCCATGACGCCTTTCATCGTCGTCAGTTTGTCGTAATCTTCGTCGGGAATTCGGATGCCAAATTCCTGTTCGAGCTGCATAATCAGATCGACGGTGTCCAGACTATCCAGACCCAAATCGCGGGTGAAATGAGTTTGGTCGGTAATGGCGGTTTCCTGAACCCCAAATCCATGCAGAATCTCAATAACTCGCTCCTTCATCATACGATTTATGTTTTGCAGCCTCTTGTTTTTATATATAGAAGCCATTTTTGTTCGATTTAGTATGTGCGCTCCCGATTTTTTAACAGTTTTTAAATCATGGTTTAGCGGATTGACAATCGCCGGTAATACGCTATCACGAGCATCTTTTTTCTGTTAATCGTCTGTATGACTGAAGTTTACAGCAACGATTCGCCGAGTAGTCGTTTTAGTTCTAGTTGATTGAGCATCAATTGATATTGGAAATTCAGGCGCCCCAATTCAGCTTCTTCTACGCCTGTCTCGGCGCTTTGGAGTTCAACGTTCGTAATCACACCGTTCCGCAAACGTGCGTTGGCAATCTGGAGTGCTTTCTGGGCTTGTTCTACCTGCGTTTCGAGGTTAGCCAAACGAGTTTGGTTGCTACGGATATCGGCGTTGAGTTGGGCAATGCTCTGCCGTACCTGAGCGTTGGCATTCTCAACGGCATACTGACTGGCATTCAGATTTAACTGAGCTGCCTGATTTTGTAATTGGTAGCGTTTCCCAGAATAAATGGGAACGGCCAACGTTACACCAGCCGCGATATTGAACTTCGGTGTATTGATTTCGGGCAAATAACCGTTCCGGAAACCAGCCGAACCCGAGAAGCTAAGACTAGGGCGACCAGCCAGATTATTGACCAAAACATCGGTTTCAGCTTGTCGAACGCGATCCTGGGCCAGTTGAACGTCTTTGTTACCAGCTAATGTTGTTTGACTGTCATTAGCCAGAGCAAAAATCTGCGTTGGCGTGCGACCCGACATGGCTTCTAAGGTGAATTGCTCCACCGCTCGGCTAATGTCTGGATTCGGATTGCCTGTCAGGTAGATAAGTGCTGCCAACTGCCGCTCTAATTGATTCTGAATCTCAATCTTACGGTTCTGCGCAACTTTCACCCGAACCTGCTGAGTAAGCACGTCATATTGAAGCGCATCACCATTTTGCAGGCGAGTAGCTAGTAAACGAACATTGGCGCTGGCTGTGCGGATAACCGAATCCTGAACGACTAAGCTCCGTTGCAGAAAACCAACACCATAGTAAGCTGCCGCAACCTGATACGCCAGTGATTGCTGGGTAATTTCCAGGCTCCTCCGTAATACTTGTACATTATCGCTAGCCTGCCGTGTGGCGGCATTCGTACGCCCCCAATCGTAAATAGTTTGTCCGATACCTACGTAAGCATTTACGTTGTGGTTGGGCTGAAACTGGAGCGTTCGATCTACACCATCAATGGGCAGGGTTGCCTTCGCTACCGGATTGAGGTACTGGTAGCTGGCGTTTCCCGATACGTTTGGTTTCATGGCGGTGCGGGCAATATCCACTCGCAACTCGTTGGCCTGAATTTGCTGTTGTTGCTGTTTCAGAACCGGATAATTGGCATTGGCCTGTTGTACCAGCGCCCGTAAATCATCGGGAAGCTGAGTTGGCTGATTCTGAGCCTGAAGGACTCCTGTTGCCAGGAGCATAGGTATTATTAAAAGCTTGGAGTGCATGTTTGAAGGAGTTTGTAGTACCCGGTTTATGGAATGGTTGATGTGTTAGCCATCATAAACCGGCTACCAATGGTCAGTGAGCTGAATCGGCGATGGCTTTAGCGGTAGCTGCATCCATCTTTTTCCGTTTTAATAAAAACAGCAGCGGGAACGAAACAACGAAAAACAAGCCCGCTAACTTGAACGTGTCCAGATACGATAGCATCAGTGCCTGTCTTGAAATAATCAGATCAAGATTTTTATAGGCTCCTGTTGCCGCATCGAGGGCATTTATACCTTTCGCGACCAGCGCCTGCGTCATAGCCGTCAGGCGTTCGCTGGTTAGCATTTCGCCCGGTTGCAGGTTCGTAACCAGGTCACCCCGGTGAACAGCTGTGCGTTGCGTTACATAAGTATTTGTGATTGCCACCCCGAACGCTCCACCTACCTGCCGCATCATGTTGACGATCGCGATTCCGGTAGGCAATTCACGGGGCGACAGCGTCGATACTGACTGATTAATAAGCGGTACGTTGACAAATGCCAATCCGATGCCTCGAATAATAAGTGCCGTAATGAAATCGCCGTTGGAGGCATCCATATTATAGGTCGACATGATAAAACAGAAGGAGGCAAAAGCAACATAGCCCAAAGCAACAATCAATCTGGGCGATGCACCTTTGGCCAGTAATCGGCCCACCAGCGCAAACATGGGTACCGTTACTAAGCCACCCGGAATCAGGAGTTGCCCCGTTTGGGTAGCCGTTAACCCGACAATACGCTGGGCAAACAGAGGATAGAGCAGCACTGATGTAAACAGGCCGTAGCCGATTACAACCATCAGAATAGAGCCGATCGCCAGGTTGCGGTTTTTCATGGCCCGTAAGTCAACGACAGGGTCTTTGGTTGCTCTGAGTTCCCACCAGATGAAGAGTGGAATGGCAATGGCAGCAACAATTGTTAGCCAAAAAATAGCTTCACTGTCGAACCAGTCGTCAGCTTCGCCCCGCTCCAGTACGTATTGCAAACTTCCAATACCAACGGCGAGCAGGAGAATACCCATCTGGTCAATGTTAATCGCCTTACGGTTAATGTTGATTTCATCAGCTTTCTTGTCGATATAGGCCATGCTTAAAAGCACAGCCGCAATACCGATTGGAACGTTGATGTAGAACATCCAGCTCCAGTGGTAATTATCAATGATAAAGCCACCGAGTGTAGGGCCTAAGGTGGGACCGAGAACAATACCCATACCGAACAAGGCCGAAGCCAGCGGTCGTTGGGATGGGGGGAACGCATCGAACATTAATCCCTGGGATGTCGAGAGAAGAGCCCCTCCGCCAACGCCTTGTAAGAATCGGAAGAAAACCAGCACCCATAAGTTGTCCGCGAAACCACAGCCATACGAAGCAACCGTAAACAGAATAATGGAGCCGATATAATAGTTCTTACGACCAAAATACCGTTGCAGGAAGCCCGTCATCGGGATCACGATGACGTTGGCAATAGCGTAGGCAGTTACTACCCAGGACACGTCTTCGATCGTAACGCCGAGGTTACCGGCGATGTCGGTTAAGCCGACATTCACGATGGACGTATCAATTAATTCAAGAATGGCTGCCGAAATGGCCGTCACGACGATAATCCACCGCTTTAATCCGGTAGGTAAGTTCGCTTGCGCCGGAGGAGCCAAGGTTTGAGTTGCCATGTTTTTTTAAGGAGAGTGGGAGGAAGGGGAGTAGAGGGAAGAAGAATAGGAGTGAACAGATTACTTTCTCCTCTATTCCCTCTACTCCCTTTTCTCCTTTTTTACTTAGCTACACGCACTTCGGCGTCTACACTCAGACCGGCCCGCAGTTGACTTTTGTATTTCTCTGGATTCAGGATTTCGATTTTCACTGGCACGCGCTGCGTGATTTTCACGAAATTTCCTGATGCGTTATCGGCAGGGAGCAGTGCAAATCGGGCTCCTGTTGCATCCGACAACGACGATACGCGGCCTTTGATATCGAGGTCTGGATAAGCATCCAGCTTGATGTCAACTTCCTGGCCAAGCTGCATTTTCTCCAGCTGCGTTTCTTTGAAGTTCGCCACTACCCAGAAGGTCGAATCGGCAACGATCGTAAACAGGTTCTGGCCAGGTTGTACATATTGACCAACAACTACGTTTTTGCGACCAATTTTACCCGCAATCGGAGCGGTCATCCGGGCATAACCTACTTTCAGCTTGGCATTATCGATAGCAGCCTGTTTCACTTTCAGCACGGCCTGGATTTTCTGAATGTTGGCCTGCGCTTTGGCAATACCAGCCTGTGCTACGCTTTCCGATGTTTTGGCGAGGTTAACCTGCTCGATATTCGCGTTGTACTGTCCCGATTGTACTTCTACGTTATTCTGCGAATCTTCCAGTTGCTTTTTGGTCAGCGACTGCTCTTTGTACAGGTTCTGGTCGCGTTGCAAATCCTGCTGGGCTTTGTTTCGCCGAATAGCCTGCACCTGAGCGTTCGATTGAGCTACACGCGCATTCTGCGCTACGTTGCGAGCTGTAGCCTGTGCATTTTGCAGGTCGGCGCGGGCGTTTTCAAGGTCGGCCAATGATTGCTGATAATCGGCTTCGGCTTGTGCCAGGGCTACATCATATTCCTGAGGATCGATGGTTACGAGTTGCTGACCTTGTTTTACGTTAGCGTAATCCTGAACATTCACCGAGGTTACGTAACCGGCTACCCGAGCGAGAACTGGTGCTGAGTTACCTTCAATTTGGGCGTTGTCTGTTGTTTCGTACTGCTGGCTATGGCGGAACGCCTGATACCCGAAATAACCACCTACAAGTACTACTAGTCCAATAATAATGCGAGGTAAATATGCGCCGATACCGCTTTTCTCTTCTGTGGTTGCCATTTGTTGTGTTGTGGTTGCCATTGTTTTACTTGGTTTTAGGCAAGTCCTGTTGGTAAAGAACCTATTGTGTAGTCGAATATGTTTGACTAATGTGGGACAAAAGTAAACCAGGTTGACTATGAAGTCAAGTAGGTTGACTATATTTGTAATATCTTTTGGCCTGAAATGGTTCAGCGTTTTTCATTTTGCCAATATGTTCGTGGAAACAGACAAAAATTCCTTTGATTTTGACCAATATCGGGTCATTCGGGAGCGATCTCTAGGTCGCTTATTCTGGCGGCTCAAGCGATATACGAGTAACTATATTGAGCCTAAACTGCATGCACTTGGATATAAAGATTTCAAAATGAGTTATTTGATGTTTCTCTCGAACATTGAAGAGGGAGGAACAACAAATAATGAGTTAGCGAAACGGGCCTGCGTTACGAAGCAAATGATGAGTAAAATCGTTGGTTTGCTGGAAAGCGAAGGTTATATCTACATTCAGAAAAATCCGACCGACTCTCGGTCGAACATTATTTTTCTGAATGATCGAGGGAAGGAGTTATTCATAAGTCTTAAAGGGTGTATGGAAGAGGCTCGTGATAAATTTGATGTGATCGTTGGGCATGAGCGCATGGAACTGGTTCTTGATACCCTGGTTGAATTAACCAATAAATTAGAAAGCGAAGAACAGTGATTTACGAATTACGGTTTACGGTGTACGAGTTGCCTGACATCAGTCCTTAATTCGCACATCGTAAACCGTAATTCGTAAGTCACTCATGTTTTCCTCCATCAACCCATATAATCAGCAAAAGCTGAAAACGTATCGCGCCGATAGCTCTCAGGCTATAGAGCGTAAATTGAAACAAGCCGACCGGGCCTTCGCCGACTGGTCGGCTTTGTCTGTTCGGGAGCGTACAGACTATCTACGTAAAGTAGGTACGTATTTATCTGCGCACAAGCAGCGCTATGCCGAACTGATGACGGCCGAAATGGGTAAAACGCTCAAGGAGGCTGTTTCTGAAGTTGAAAAATGCGCAGCTACGTGCGTCTATTACGCCGATCATGCCGAAGCCTTTCTTGCCGACCAATCTATTGAAACCGATGCCAAATATAGTTTTATAACGTATCAGCCACTCGGACCGGTACTGGCCATTATGCCCTGGAATTTCCCTTTCTGGCAGGTTATGCGGTTTGCGATTCCGGGCCTTATTGCGGGGAATGTTGGCTTACTGAAACACGCATCCAATGTGTTTGGCTGTGCGCTGGCCATTGAAGAAATTTTTCGGGAGGCTGGTCTGCCCGAGGGCGTATTTAGTTCACTACTGGTCGATTCGTCGGCTATTGAAGGTATTTTGAAAGACCGCCGGGTAAAAGCGGTTACGCTCACCGGTAGCGAACGGGCAGGAGCATCGGTGGCAAGTATTGCCGGTAGCCAGATCAAAAAGTCAGTACTGGAATTGGGTGGATCTGATGCGCTTATCGTATTGGCCGACGCCGATCTGGAAAAAGCCGCTGAAATAGCGGTAAAATCCCGCATGCAAAATGCCGGGCAAAGCTGTATTGCTGCAAAACGGTTTATCATTGAGAAATCGGTGAAAAAGCAATTTACAGAGTTGGTGATAAATCAAATCAGCAACATCAAGCAGGGAGATCCAACCAATGAAACTACCACGATGGGGCCGATGGCGCGTCTTAATCTGGCCGACGACATTGAGCGACAAGCTCGTGAGTCTATCGCTCAAGGCGCCAAATTAGTAGCTGGTGGAAAGGGAACGGGCTTCCAGCGATCTGGCTGCAACGTTGCCCCAATTCTGTTGGATAAAGTAAAACCTGGCATGGCGGCTTTCGACGAAGAAACGTTTGGCCCCTTAGCCGTTTTGATTGAAGCTAAAGACGAAGCCGATGCCATTCGGTTAGCCAATCAATCTAATTTTGGACTTGGTTCTGCGCTCTGGACGCAGGATCTGGACAAAGCCGACCGGCTAGTGCGTCAAATTCAGGCTGGGTCTGTGTTTGTGAATGGGTTAATGCGTTCCGATGCGCGGGTTCCGTTTGGCGGGATCAAGACGTCTGGTTTCGGGCGCGAACTCTCGGAGGTCGGTATCAAAGAGTTCGTCAATGTGAAAACTGTGTGGATTGAGAAGCCGTAGGCTCAGTTGTTTATGATTTCTATTCGCTGATGTTCTCCGTTGGTTTTTGCTTCCGCGCATTCAGGTAGCCTTTAATAACGGTGAAGGTCGTGATAGCGAGGAAAAACAGGATGATGTACTGAACGTAATCGACAATCCAGGGGAACTTCTCGCCAAAATAGAAGCCACCACCTACCAATGTTAGCACCCAAATAGCGCCACCAATGACATTGTACAACATGAAAAATGGCGCTGGCATGTGAATAAGGCCAGCCAGTAATGGAGCAAACGTGCGGACAATGGGTAAAAAGCGCGAGATAATCAGAGCACTATTGCCGTATCGTAAAAAGGCGTCTCGCGTATTATCGATGTATTTCTGTTTAAAAAACAGTGAGTCGGGGCGATTTTTGATGCGTGCGCCAAAATAATAGCCTGTTAGGTAACCCGTTGCCGAGCCTAGTACAGCCGCGCCAAAAATGCAGCTCAATAATAACCAGAGTGGTACATTCAACAGTTTTGTGCCCGCAAAGACGCCCGATAAAAACAGCAGATAATCGCCCGGCAGGAAGAAGCCGAAGAAAATACCGTTCTCAACAAAAATGATGAGGGTAATCAACACCAGACCACCTGTCCGAATAATTTCTTCGGAATTAAGCAGATACTGGAAAAAGTCGATAATCTGGTTCATAATTAATGAGTGAATGAGTGAATGAGTGATTGAGTGAATCCTGACACAGACAATATTCGCTCAATCACTCATTCACTCATTCACAATTACATAAACTCCGCCAGCTCCAGCCAACGGTCCGATTTTTCAGCGATACTGTGCTCGATTTGCTCAATTTCACGCGACCAGGCGATTAATTGCTCATGCGGTCCACCTGAATTAAGCAGATCCACAACTTCGATTTTGCGTTGCTCCAACGATTCAATTTCTTTTTCAAGCGTTTCGTATTCGCGGATTTCTTTGAACGAAAGCTTTTTCTTCGCGCCATTTACCGTACTCGCTGCCGAAGAAACTACAGGTTCAGGCGTTTGGTTCTTGGGAGCTGGTGTTGCTGGTTTATCAATTTGTGAAGTCGATTTTTTGGGCTGCGAATCCCGCCAGTCGCGGTAGTCGGTGTAGTTGCCCGGAAAATCGCGGACTTTCCCTTCGCCTTCCAGCACAAAAACGTGCTCCACCAGCCGATCCATGAAGTACCGATCGTGGGTTACAATGAGTACACAACCCGAAAAATTGAGCAGAAAGTCCTCGAGTACGTTCAGCGTCATGATGTCGAGGTCGTTGGTTGGCTCATCCAGAATCAGGAAGTTTGGATTTTGAACCAGCACCAGCAGCAACTGCAAGCGTCGTTTTTCGCCCCCGCTCAATTTCGCTACATAATCATACTGTTTGGAACGATCGAACAAAAAACGACTGAGTAATTGCGTTGCCGTAACAGTGTCGCCGTTAGCCAACTTCATAACTTCGGCTACATCCTGCACGACATCAATTACGCGTTGATTTTCGGGTAAATCAAGCTCTGTTTGTGTGTAATAACCAAACTTTACAGTGCCGCCCGTTGTGATCTTACCCGAATCGGGGCGAAGCTGGCCGGTTAGCATGTTCATGAGCGTGGTTTTACCCATACCGTTTTTGCCAATCAACCCTACGCGGTCGGGACGTTTGAACGTGTAGTTGAAATGATCGAGTAGGACTTTATCGCCAAATCGTTTGCTTAGGTTCTCAACTTCCAGAATTTTGCTGCCTAATCGAGTCATGCGCAAATTCAGGTCTAGTTCGCCGTCGTTGCGTTTGCCACTTGTTTTCTCTTTCAGGTCTTCAAAGGCATCAATCCGGTACTGCGCTTTAGTGCCTCGCGCTTTGGGTTGCCGACGCATCCACTCCAGTTCTCGCCGGAAGGTGTTGCGATCTTTGGCTAACTCAGAGGCTGCCGCTAGTTCACGTTCTTCTTTTTTCTCCAGAAAGTAAGCGTAATTCCCCTTGTAAGAATATATCTGTCCATTATCCAATTCGGCAATCTGATTACAGACCCGATCCAGAAAATACCGATCGTGGGAGACCATCAGCAACGTACCATTATTGGTATTCAGGAAGTTTTCGAGGTATTCAATCGCTTCAAGATCGAGGTGGTTGGTCGGCTCGTCAAGAATCAGCAAGTCAGGGTTTTGGATAAGCACCCGCGCTAAAGCAACTCGTTTCCGCTGACCACCCGACAACGAACCCGCCAGTTGATCGACATTCTGGATACCCAGTTCCCCCAAAATCTGCCGAATTTGGGATTCGTAATCCCAGGCTTCTAGTTTTTCCATGTCGATCATAGCCTTTTCGAGAGCTGCATGATCGTCAATGGCCAAGGCGTGCTCATAAGCCCGAACTGCTTCGAGCTGCGCACTTTCGCCCGCTAGAACAACATCCATAACACTTAAGGAATCGTTCAAATCAGGCTGCTGGTCGAGGTAGCCAATCGTAATGTCTTTCCGATGGCTGACAATGCCTGAATCGGGCGGCATGGCTCCGGCCAAAATAGACAGTAAGGTGGTTTTACCTGATCCATTGGCCCCAACAATCGCGACTTTATCGCCCCGATTGACACCAAATGTTAGGTTTTTAAATAATGTACGGTCGCCGTAGGACTTCGTTAAATTTTCGGCTGAGAGATAGTTCATAAGTCTGAATAACCCACCAGGTTTTGAAAACCCAATAGGTTTAAAAGCACAAAGGTACAACAAAGAAAATCGTTCGTACTTTTACTACTGGATGTAATGTTCAACAAGTGATAAAGGAGTATGGAACCAGCTCAAAGCACCAAGCTTAATGATATGCAACTGTTTATGATTAAACAGTTTGATCGTCCACTAAATCCAGAACAACAAGCGGAAATTAAACAGTTGTTGTCTGATTATTTTGCGCGATTGGTAGACGAAGAAATTGATCGAATCTGGGATGCGAGGGGGATGACTCAACAAGATTTAGAAGAGGCTCTCAAAACTCACCGTCGTACACCTTATCATTAATGATAGTTGTTATTGATACAAACTGTTTGCAATTCAGACAATTCCATACTACAAATGGTTTCTAATAAGTTCGGATGTCGATGATAACAAGTTTGTAGACTGTGCTATTGCCTGCGGGGCAGATTACATTATTACTGAAGATCGACATTTCAGGGAGATAGACGAAGTAGATTTCCCGAAAGTAGTCAGGGTTGGCCTAGTCGAATTTAAAAAAATACTAGACCAATATGAAGCGAGAAACTGATCTGTTTTACTTTTACAAATACATTACTTTGATAGCCCCCGATGTCTCCTAAATACCTTCTGTTAGCTGTAGCCTTATATATTACGTCGATTGGTAGCACAAGTGCCCAAGTCACCAGTATCAAATCATATACCCAAACCATTCCGGGTACTAACCAGACCTATGCGATGGTGGCTATTCCCGGAGGTAAATTTCTGATGGGCAGTGCCCCTGGCGAAAAAGGGCATAAACCTGATGAGGAGCCTATACATAGCGTAACGATCGAGCCCTTTTATATGGGTAAATACGAAATCACCTGGGATTTTTACGACCTGTTTGCCTTCACGAACATGGAGAAAGAGATGGCCGCAAAATATACCGCAACAGATGCGAACCTTGCCAAAACCGATGCTACTACCCGGCCTAGCCCACCTTATGTAGACATGTCATTTGGCATGGGTCGGGCGGGTTACCCAGCTATTAACATGACCCAGTATGCCGCCATTAAATTCTGTGCCTGGCTTTATGCCAAAACGGGGGTATTTTATCGGCTACCTACCGAAGCCGAGTGGGAATACGCTTGCCGGGGAAATGATAAGAACGCGACGCTGGCCTATTCGTTCGGAAATGATGTGAAGCAATTAGGCGACTATGCTGTATTCGCAGGCAACAGTGGTGGCGGTTATAAGAAAGTTGGTACAAAAAAGCCGAACTCGTTTGGCCTATACGACATGCATGGCAACGTCATGGAATGGACGAAGGATCAGTACATTGAGGATTATTACAAGCAAGTGGCCAGCGGCAAGGTGAAAGAGCCATTTGCTCCCACAACAACACTCTACCCAAATTCCGTACGAGGTGGTTCCTGGGATGATGAGCCCGAAGTATTACGTTCGGCAGCTCGTACGCCTTCGGCTCCTGCCTGGAAAGTACTTGATCCGCAAAGTCCAAAATCGGACTGGTGGTTAACCTCGGCTTCGTTTGTTGGTTTCCGGATTGTTCGTCCAGCCAAAACCCCCAGCGAAGAGGAAATTAAAGCGTACTACGGAATCAAGCCAATTAAAGATTATTGATAGATAATGAGTGAATGGGTGAATTAATGAATGAGCGAATGATTAAATGCTCGAACGGAATCACTCATTTACTCATTCACTCATTCACTCATTGGAAACTATTCTTCTTCTCGGAGCAAATCTTGGCGATCGTACGACAACCTTACAACGAGCTGTTGACCTGATAGCCGAGCGCGTTGGGCCTATTGTAAAGCAGTCGGGTTTGTATGAAACAGCGCCCTGGGGAGTGACGGATCAGCCAGCTTATTTAAATCAGGTATTGGCTGTTGAGACAGTTTTGACACCTGAAGCGGTTTTAAACCAGACACAGGCAATTGAGCAGGAGTTAGGGCGCGTTCGACTTGAGAAGTGGGGCGCCCGTGTCATTGATATTGATATTCTGTATTACGACCAACTCATACTGCAAACGCCCAGACTGATTATTCCGCATCCGTATTTGCATCAGCGACGGTTTACGCTTGTGCCTCTTGCTGAGATTGCACCCACGTTTGTTCATCCAGTTCTGAAAAAAACAACGCTTGAGTTATTGGACGAATGTGAAGATGAAGGTGAGGTCATAATTTTTAATTCACCAAAAACTTCGCCCTTCGGCTGAAAACATTGTACCTTTGCGGTCAGTTTGTTATCATTTTCTCAAAAAAATAGCACCGATTATGTCTGCCACGCTTGACACCGTGAGTTTATTAGCCGACCGCATCAACGCGCTGGAGGAATCGTCCACGCTGGCGATGACCAAAAAAGCCCGTGAATTGGCTGCTCAGGGCCACAAAGTAATTAGCCTGAGCGTTGGAGAGCCGGATTTTAAAACGCCCCAACACATCTGCGAAGCCGCTAAAAAAGCCATCGACGACGGCTTCCACGGCTATTCGCCTGTTGCGGGTTATCCTGATCTCCGCAAAGCCATTGCTGATAAGTTTAAGCGCGACAATAATATTGATTGGAAACCCGAAAACATCGTTGTCTCGACGGGTGCTAAACACTCGCTCGCCAACGTAATTCAGGTGCTTGTGAACCCCGGAGATGAGGTAATCATTTTCTCTCCCTACTGGGTTAGCTATTCCGAAATGGTGAAATTGGCCGAAGGAAAGGCCGTTGTCATCGACGGATCGTTTGAGAATAATTTTAAAGTAACGCCAGAACAGTTTGAAGCCGCTATTACCGATCGGACTAAAATTGTTATGTATGCGTCGCCAAACAACCCGACGGGTTCGATTTACTCTGAAGCTGAGTTGCGGGCTATTGCCGATGTTGTCGCTCGTCATGAGAACGTTCATGTGCTGGCTGATGAAATTTATGAATACATCAACTTCACTCCAGAAGGTCATTTCAGCATAGGCTCAATTCCTGAAATTGCTGAACGTGTAATCACGGTGAATGGGGTAGCTAAAGGTTATGCCATGACCGGCTGGCGTATTGGTTATATTGGCGCAGCTAAATGGATTGCCGACGGTGTTGAGAAGTTACAAGGCCAGGTAACGTCGGGTACGAACTCGATTGCGCAGAAAGCAACTGTAGCTGCCTTGAATGGTCCTATGGAACCATCCATGGAAATGGCGAAGGCTTATCATCGTCGTCGTGATTTAGTGGTGAAACTGCTGAAAGAGGTGCCTCATTTCCGCACGAACGTCCCTGAAGGTGCGTTCTACGCTTTCCCTGATATTAGCTATTACTACGGAAAATCGGACGGTACAACCACTATCGAAAATTCTGATGATTTTGCTGGCTGGTTATTGAACACCGCACATGTGGCAACAGTGGCCGGTTCGGGCTTCGGTGCTCCTGATTGCCTGCGTATCTCAACGGCGGCTTCCGATGAATCGCTTGTTGAAGCCGTCCAACGGATTAAAGATGCCGTGGCGACTTTGAAGTAGAAGCTCCATAAAATAAGGTAAATGATGTCGTCAGGATGGCTATATTTCAGCCATCCTGACGACATTTTTTGTTTGGGTAGTTCTGATCTAGAAATTTCCTGCTTGCTAAATAGTACAATTGCAGATAAGCCCAGTAGTAATCGGAAAGAAGCTAATGAATACAAAATAGTTTATCATCACGAAGGAAGATCCACGATGTTGAGACCTCCGGCGTACCTAAAGACATAATCCAAAGTGCCTGATAATTAGTATTTTAGTAAAACGGATTCTGTTGATTCTATCGGATTCTATTGCGGATATTCTGCTGATAATCAATGACTAAACCATCAGGTAGAATCAAAAGAATCTCTAGAATCTAAATTGGAAGAATACTGGTATTTAAGGTGACATATTCGAAAAATGTTAAATACAGTAGGAATGTTAATTTTGAAATAGTTAACTTAGGAGGACATAAATATTTTTTGGCATTATAATTGAGAAGAATCTATTCAGGTTAGACAAGTGACAACATATTAACCAGCAGAGCAAGATAAAGTCAACATTTTGTTTCGAAAATTTAGAGGCTATGCTTGTTTTTGTATTAAGTCAAGGTTAATTTTGAATAAGAATAGAATTATGTATCAAGCGCTGACTTTTTAAGTTGTCTAATTTGTAAAACCGTAACCTTAATCTTTAATAATTACTTCTTGAAACCGATGAGAAATTTCCGCTTGTACATGATTTTTCAATGGGTTTTTTTCTTGCCCATTATCCTTCCGATGTGTATCATCTTCGGAGCGTTGCGTGGAATTGTGCAGATGATTGAACGAGTGATGGAGCAAATGATATTGGATATTGCTCCGTCAGATCCGGCATCGTCAACGCAGGTGACAGAATCCTGATTTTAGGACATTATATATACATTGGATAGCCAGGTTTTTGGGCTTATCCAACTAAAGAGCCGCATTCTCTGATTTTCAGAAAATGCGGCTCTTTGTGTTCCGTAAACTATAGAATGAATTTGGGGCTTTGATGAAAGTCCTGAACTTCTTATTCATAAATGAAGTCCATATTCTTGTCTTTATAGTTTTCATCGTCCAACTCCAGAAATTCCTCCCAAAACGGATCGTTGGGTAGTCCAGCTTTGCAAATGATGGGTCGATCTGGCGCTCCGGCTTGCTTTACCGGATGAATGAAATAAAGACGGCGGGCGTGCAGGTAAATCTTCTTATCAGCCACAGCCCGGTCGTAACCATACTTGACATCTCCCCGAATCGGAGAACCCATGTGTGCTAACTGAGAGCGAATTTGGTGTGGTCGACCCGTAATTGGATTTACCTCCAATAAATAGTGCTCATTGATTTTGCCCAATATCCGGTACGATAATTCGGCCTTCTGTGAACCAGGTACCTCATAATCGTACACCGTAACCTGATTCTTCTGCTCGTCCTTGACCAACCAGTTTACTAGTTTATCTGCATCTTTAGGGGGCTTATGGCGCACCACGGCCCAATACGTTTTCTGAACCTGTCGCTTACGGAAAATCTCGTTCATGCGCTCAAGTGCCTTCGACGTACGGGCAAATACAACCAAACCACTTACGGGGCGGTCGAGCCGATGCACCAGGCCGAGGAATACTTCTCCTGGCTTGTTGTACTTTTCCTTGACGTAATCCTTCAGAACATCCAGTAGGGTGGTGTCGCCTGTTCGATCGCCCTGAACTAGAATGCCCGGTTCTTTATTGACAATTAGCAGGTGGTTATCTTCGTAAACGACCTGGTATGGTTTCTTCTTCATAATGGATAATGTGTAATGGAAAATGGCAACACGAACTTCATTTTCCATTATTCATTTATTCTCTAACTCAATATGCTTCTTTCTCGTTCGGAAAGTCGTTGGCTTTTACATCATCCACATAATGAGCAATGGCCTGTGTCATAACGGTATGTAGTTCGGCATATCGGCGCAGAAAGCGGGGCTTAAACTCGTTGTTAATGCCCAGTAAGTCGTGAAAAACCAGAATCTGGCCGTCGGCATCTGGTCCAGCACCAATTCCAATGGTAGGAATGCTCAGACTTGCCGATACCTCTTTGGTGAGAGCAGCCGGGATTTTTTCGAGCACTACACCAAAGCAGCCAATATCTTCGAGCATATGTGCATCGGCCATTAGCTTCTCCGCTTCGGCCTCTTCTTTTGCTCGTACGGCATAAGTTCCGAATTTATAAATAGATTGAGGAGTCAAGCCTAAATGGCCCATCACAGGAACCCCCGCGCTCAGGATTCGGACGATTGATTCCTTGATTTCAAGACCGCCTTCCATTTTGACCGCATGCGCTCCTGACTCTTTCATGATCCGAATGGCCGATTGCAGAGCTACCGACGAGTTACCCTGATAGGAGCCAAATGGTAAATCGACAACAACCAAAGCCCGCTTCACCCCGCGCACTACCGAGCTGGCGTGATAAATCATTTGATCGAGTGTAATTGGTAGTGTAGTCTCATGACCAGCCATAACGTTCGAGGCTGAGTCGCCCACCAGGATCAGTTCAACGCCAGCTCCATCAACTACCCGCGCCATCGAATAATCGTAGGCCGTCAGGGCCGAAATTTTTTCGCCTTTATTTTTTAGTTCCTGTATAGTATGCGTGGTAACGCGCTTGATGTCGGGATTATGAACAGACATAGTGATTTACGTTGTACGATTGGCGAATTACGATTTCGCACCGTGCAAAGGTACAGGTGCAGGATTCTAAAATCGTAACTCGTACAGCGTAATTCGTAAATCATCTTGGCGTTAGCCATGATTCGGGGTTGAGTTTGGTGAACTCCTTCCAGATTTGGAACTGGATTTCGGAGACACCGTCTTTATCGGTCGCCACCGTTCCAATGGTTTCGCGGGCTTTTACGCGCTGGCCTACGCGAACCGATACATTCTTTAGTTTGGCGTAAAGCGTGAAATAGTCGCCATGTTGAATGGCAACAACATTGTTCATCCCAGGGATATTGGTGATATCCTGCACAACGCCATCGTAAACGGTACGCACGCTTTCTCCTGCGTTGGTCTGGATATCAATTCCTTGATTTTCAACGAATATACCTTTTAGAACTGGGTGAGGTTTTCGGCCAAAATGATCGGAAATAAAGCCTTTTGTAACTGGCCAGGGAAGGTGTGCTCGCGATGCCGTGAAAGACGATGCCAGCGCCGTTTCTTCATCATTGAGGTTATTGTCTCGCCGTTCATCGGGCTTTTTAACCGTAGGTTCGGGCTCGGCTGGGCGCTCTACTTTGGCAACATCGGCTGGTGCCGGTTTTTCGCCCGCTTTTTCGGCCGCAGCAATGGCATCTTCGGCCCGTTTGCGTTCTGCAGCTTTACGGGCGGCTTCAACTCGGGCCAACCGCTCTCGCTCTGCTCGTTCTCGGGCCTCTCGCTCTGCTCGTTCTTTGGCTTCACGAGCAATGATGCGCGTAATCATGGCTTCAAGCCGGTTAATGGCCCGGCGGCTCTCGGCCAGCTCAGTCTGAAGTTCGAACTCCTTCTTACTTAATTCTTTAACTACATCGTTTTTCTCAACCTTTAATGTCTCGAGTTTTTTAGTCTCGTTTACCTTAGCGCCAATGGTGTTTTTCTGTTCCAGGCGTTTGTGCTGGGTTGCTTTTTGTTTCCCCTGTAGCATAACCTGTACGTTGTTCATTTGTCGCACCTGACTTTGGCGGGCATCAGAATATTGGCGTAAGTAGCGATAGCGGGCAACGAGTTGATTGAAGTTATCCGAAGCGAATAGAAACCCCAATGGATTTACCTGCTGTCGGCGCTTGTCGGCAGCATAAATCATGGAGCCGTACTCCGATTTTAGTTTATTTAGATCTTGCGTGAGCTTCGTGCTAGCCTGTCGTAGTTCAGCAATTTCAGCGTCGGTCAATCGGAGATCCTTATTAAGCAGGTTAATCTGTTTCGACTGGGCCTGAATCTGTTGATCGAGCGCTTTGAGTTGTCCTAAACTAGCTTGCTTTTCCGTGGCTGTTTGTTTCAAAATCGTTCGAATCTGACTCATTTTCTCTAGATTCTGCTTTTTTTCTTTTTCCAGAACCTGTCGATTCCGCTGGGTTTGCGGAATCGAAGTTGATGGTTGCACCTGCGCTTGTACTGGCTCGGTAAACCATAAAAAACCGAGTGCTATCAACTTGATAGCTGACCAGAAAACGATTCGGCAAGTGGATATGGGAGTGGGGTGCATGGATTTCAGGACCAACGAATGTACTTATGGTCGACGCTCGTAATTAGTCGGAAGAGTGAAAGGAAAGCCCGGACTGGTTTCGACCAGTTCAACTTTAGTATGTTTTAGACGAAGCTGGGTTTGACGAGACTGCCCATCCGTTTTCGACTGATAATCGAGCGTTAAAAGACTTGTATATGGAACCAGGAAGTTAGTGAGGGTGGTAAAATCTTCGTAATCCAGCCGAAGTGTATTTTTGGTTGGCTGCTCTGTTATGACCAGTTTTTTTAATTTTCGATCCTGCTCACCAATATAATTTTCGACTAATGCCTGCCCTTCGGTTTGTCGTAATAACAGCTCATTGCCCTCATTTTTAATTAATTGAGCGGGGCGTTTGGGAAAGGGTAAATTTCCGACGATTAAGGCCTGTAGCAATTGGAAGTTCATCTGGAAATTGAACTGTTTGCTTAGCGTTGGAAAATCATAAACGGTATACTCCTTATGAATCTTGTCAATGATGGTGATTGAATCCGGTGTAATGAGTCCCCGAACCGCTTCGATTCCCAACTTCGATACAGATAACCAGATCAGACTGTCTTTTTGAATGCGGATGCTAACATTCGCATTATCAATGTCCTGCGAAGGACTTTTAAACGAAAGTTTGGATTTGGTCGTGAGGTACTGAAAATCAATTTCGGCAACACGTGTACGCGCTTCCTCAATATCCGGGCGAACAACTGTGGGGGTAGTAGCAGGAATAGTTGAAGTAGGCCGGGCGGCAGTAGTTGAGTCTGGTGTAGGCGATGGAGCAACAGCTGAGCCCGTCGAATGCGACATATGACGACGTCGGCAACCTTCCGAACTCAACAGCGTGACCAGCAATCCAATTACACACAGGTATTTATTCATTTGGGAAAATTTCGGCTTATGGTTTACGTATTCACCCACCGTAAACCATAAGCCAGTTTACAACTTGCCAGTAGTTATCTTTTTGTCTAAGTCAGGACCCGCTCCACCTTTTGCTTTCGCCTGTTTCCATTGTTCGACCGCCTTGTCGGGTTGGCCAAGCTGGTAAAGAACATCGCCGTAGTGTTCAATGATCGTACCGCTAACGTTGGCTGGATCGGCGAGCGCTTTCTCCAGGTATTGCTTGGCTTTGGCGTAATCCTTTGATACATAGAGTATCCAGGCATAAGTGTCCAGATAGGTCGCATTGGTCGGGTGCCGTTCAATGAGCTTTTGGGCCAACTGTAAGGCGCGAGGCAGATTCTCTTTCCGTAAGGATAGAAAATAACTATAGTTATTGAGAACGTGGTCGTTGATAGGGTCTACTTTCAGAACCGCTTCGTACGACTCGTCGGATTTTGCATGATCGCCGATTCCGTTGTAAGCATCGCCTAACTGGGCGTCGATTTCTTTTCGGAGATCATTATTCGAAGTAGCTGCCAGGAGCTTTCGGCTCTCTTCGAGCGCATCGACGGCTTGCTGATATTTTCGTTTATACAGATTGGCCGACCCATTGGAATACCAGAACAGCCCTTGCGTGGGGAATACCTCAAGCGCTTTTTCGGTGTGTACCAATAAGCTATCTACCTGTTGCAATTCGCCATCTAATTGGATCAAAGCACCCCATACTTCATACACCGAGCCATCGAGCCGGGCCGCTTTGGCATAGGCATCGCGGGCTTCTGCTTTTTTACCTTGTTGCATCAGTAAATCGGCGAGCATGATCTGAGTTTTTGGGTCATTGGGCGAGGTTTTGGCCAAGTTCTGTGCCATGCCTAACGCATCTTGCCGAGCGGTTGTGTTCTCGCCAGTCATGCCGACATAACTCGATAGAATCCGGGCTTTCAAACCCGCTTCAAGATTTGGGTTGGCTAACACCTGATTCAGCTCTTTCGTTACGCGATCCATATCGCCTTTCTTGCGATAAATATCGGCCAATAGTACGTGTGCCTGAGGAAGATCAGCGTTTAGTTTAAGTGCTCGATCAATCCAGCCAATGGCCTGATCGCCCCGATCATTGGCAATAAGTAGTTCGGCCCCTTCGAGGAGGTAATCAGGATCGGAAGGTTCTGAAGCTACTAATTTTTCGGCTTCTTCAACGGCCTTGTCAATTTTGTTCTGCTTTAAATAAATCCGTTGCTTCTGACGAACGATTTCCTCATTTAGTCCCAACTCCCGCTCTACTTTATTGTAGGCATCCAGCGCCTTATCAGGTTTATCGTTGAATAAGTAGATCGCGGCTAACTCCACGCCATATTCAGCGTTTTCTGGTCCTTTTTTCAAGAGTTTTTCGTAAAGTTCTTCGGCTTCTGCATACCGCTTTTGCTTGACGTATAATTCGGCCAGCAAAAGGGAGTAAAACTTGTTTTGATTATCGATCGTATACGCTTTTGTGGCATGAGGAATAGCTTCAGTAACTTTTCCGGCCTTTAAGTATGCGTTGGCCATCGAATACTGGGCAGCCGCATTGGCAGGGTCTTTCTGAAGCACTTTTGTAAACTGCGCGATGGCCTTTGTCGGTTCGTCGGTCATCAGATAGCGCATTCCTTCCGTAAACTGAGTTTCGGCTTCTATGCGGGTTGTGGTTGTCGACCCAGCCTTGGCCAGCGATGTGTCGGGAACGGCTTTTTCACGGCGACGCTGCGCTGACGCTGGTGTCAGCGTGAGCCAAATAACCAGCCCAAGAGTACCAATCCATACGATCAGGAACTGGTTAGAGAAAAATTTGTATAACGTTTTCATGCTGGTCTGCGAATAGACGAACTTACTTACCAAAACGCGTCCTATCCCGTTCTATTGCGGCTTTGGTTGAAGTAAGCCCCTTAGACAAAGGTAGTTCAAAATGACGGAATGATTTGTATAGGTTTGGAGCAAGGGGCCGGGAGCACGGAAATTGCCTTATCTGGTTCCTTACTCTGTGTAGCCTTACCCCTATTGTAGCAAATACTTTGCCTGACATGGTATAGTATGCGGCAAATGCAGTAAAACTACGTGTTGAGAGATATATAACTTTTAGAGTGGGCAGGAGTTATCAATTGGCTAGCAGTACTGCTAAAAACTCAAAAATCGTTACCATGGAAACCCTGTACACAGCCACCGTTAGTAATATCGGCGGGCGCGAAGGTGATGTAAAGTCACTCGATGGAATTTTAGAATTAGATATTAAACGGCCAGTTGAAATGCATGGCGAAGGCGGGGCTGCGAATCCCGAAATGTTATTTGCGGCAGCGTACAGCTCCTGCTACAATGGGGCACTGATGGCCGTAGCCGAACGTCGGAAAGTTATTCTGCCCGAACACGCCGTGGAAGTGAGCATTTCGCTCAATAAAGACGGCAACAATATGTTTTTGTCAGGAAAGATTGTGGTGAAGGCTCCGGGTATGGACCACGCCCAACTACAACAACTCGCCGAATCGGCCCATATCGTCTGCCCTTACTCGAAAGCCGTGAAGGGAAATATGGATATGAAGATTGAGGTGTTGGTGTAAATGGGGCATGGAGCAAGGGACGCGGAGTAGGGAAAATCATCTACCCCGCTCCACGCCCCTTGCTCCATGCTAACTAACCCACCGCATCATAAATCTGCACACGCTGCCAAAGGTGAGCACATTTATCAACGAAGGCCAGATGAACAGGATGGGTCTGATATACATCGTGGGCGGCTTTGTCGGCGAAAACCAATGTTAGCGCAAAATCGTAACTATGGTCAATAACCGGGCGACGCGTTTCGGCTGGTGTGCCGATGTAGGCGACTGAAATTTCGGTTACTGCTTTCAGGGATTCGAGACCGGCACGAAGTGCGGTATGGTCGTCCTGGCTTTCAGGATGATGAAGCCAGAAAAAAACGGTATGAACAAACATAATATCGGTTGACAGGCTTTTAAAACTGAGCCATAAAAGTAAGCATACTTTTTATTCTTCAATCAGTCGATAAAAAGCATCTCGGTACGTTTCGCCAATGGGGACAATGGCTTGAGAGTGACCTGGATGGTTAATGTATATGCGGTTTCGTTCGATGGATTCAATGCGGTTGAGGGCCACAATGTATGATTTATGAACTCGGGCGAACTGATGGGGTGGCAGCTTTTCTTCCAGACTTTTCATGGTTTGTAGCGCCAGAATTCGCTCGGTTGGCGTATAAATCGAAACATAATCTTTTAGTCCTTCGCAATACAGAATGTCGCTCAAACTAACGCGTTGTAAGCGGTATTCTGTCTTAACGAAAATAAAATCTTTGGATGTCGCTTCAGCCGAACTAGTCGGGGTAGTATCGGACACCGGATTACTAGCAGGCACCGCCGACTGAATGGGTGGCAGCAGCTTTTGCACCGCTTTGTAGAACCGTTCGAACGAGACGGGCTTGAGCAGATAATCCACCACATTGTGTTCGTAGCCTTCCAACGCATAGGTTGAATAGGCGGTGGTCAGAATAACCCGACACTTATGGTCACTAACGGCTCGTTCTACCAATTTCAGGAATTGCATTCCTGTGAGTTCGGGCATTTGAATATCCAGAAAAACCAGATCTACCTCGCCCCGTTGTACCCGCGTCAAGGCGTCGATTGGGCTGGTCGTGGCGCCAACCAGTTCCAGAAAGGGTACTTTCCGAATGTAGTCGCTTAAAACAGCGTGGGCGAGCGGTTCGTCGTCAACAATAAGGCAGCGCATAGCAGGGCGATTATAAACTTAACTCCAGCGAACAGGCGTAACTATACTGGTCATTCGTAACATGAAGCGTATGCTGGTTGGGATAGAGCAGTGCCAGCCGCCGTTTTACATTCGTCAAGCCAATACCACCCGCCGAATCGGTTTGTCGGTTCATTTTTTTGTTGAGCGTGTCGAAACGCAATCTACCGTTTCGAACGCTTAAATCAAGCACTAACGGTTGGCTGGGGTCTGTCAGATCGCCGTGTTTAAAGGCATTTTCAACAAAGGAAACCAGCAACAACGGTTCAATTCGGAACAGGTCGGTGTTGCCCTCCACGCTAAACAAAACGTTGGCATTGGCTACCCGTAGCTTTTCAAGTTCGACGTAATTTTTCAGGTAGTCCACTTCTTTCGATAACGGTACCCGTCCTGTTCCTCCATTCTGTTCATTGCTGTCGTAGAGCATATAGCGCATCAGCTCCGACAGTTTCAGAATGGCTCCTGGCGCATCATCCGATTTGGTGTAGGCGAGGGAATAAATGTTGTTCAGTGTATTGAACAGAAAGTGCGGGTTCACCTGCGACTTCAGAAAGGCTAACTCAGCCGTGTTGCGCTCACTGACGAGTTCGCTGCGTTCCTGTTGGTGAACAAACCAGTCTTCAATGACCTTAAACGCCAGCCCAAGGCCAATGGCATAGATGGCATAAAACCGATTATCCCAGGCATAAGCGAGTTTAGAAACGTCGGGATCGTAATTAGTGAAGCCAAATAAATGCCAGTAAAGAACTTGTTCCAGCAAATAACGGATAAGAATAAATCCGCCAATAGCACCCGCTGAGCCTAAAAGTGCCCATCCGATTCGCTGCCGATTGAGCAAGTGCGTGAGCACAATGGCGTGTTCGAACCAGGCCGCCAGCCAGAAGGAAAGACTGAATGAAATCTCTAGTGGATCAAAAACTAACGCATGTTTTTTAGGGTCATTGGCATTCAAAAGCACCATAGTTGCCCAAAGCGTAAGGTAGAGCAGATTCCGAATATGGATACGGTTGTTCAAAAAAGCGGGTAGATGAAGCGTCATGACATAGCCTATTACGAGTACGAAATACTGAAGCCTAGCTGGAAGCTGCAAGTTCAATCGACCAACACCTGATTTTGACCGACCAACCCAGTTTGGGCGCTAAACACCCGTTGGTCGATTAACGAAACGGTTAGCCGATTCAAAGGTGGCGTTGGTCGAATAGAGTTGGTTGAGGCAGGAGAGAGGCCACACTTTTGAGCCATCAATTCACGAACGCATTTACAAACACCATGAAATTACTGATTTCCTTTTTCCTGACAATCATCTCGTTTCTGGCTTCGGCTCAATCGACTAAAAACGACCAGCCACTCGAAATCCTGTTTATTGCAGCAGCTCACGACTACGGTGCTAAACCGATTGAAGACTTCTCATACCCAATCAATAAAGCGCTTGCGTTTAAACCCGATGCCGTGTTTGGTGAGAATCTTTCGCCCGAAGACTACGATGCACTGGACCGCCACTGGAATAAAGAAGCCATTGATAAGCGACTGGCTTATCTGACCAAAATTGGCTATCCACTACCCAAACACCCGCAGGCGTTTATTGCCCATCAGTACAAGTTGCTTCGTAAATATCCTAACTATCATCAGGAGCGTATGAAACTGGCGCATGCTTTATACCTAACCCATGATTTCGGGAACGCGTCTTACCAGTTTTACCTGCTCGAGAAGCTACGTCCAGTTTTTGGAGCCGAGGAAATAGCCGCGTTTACCCAGATACTCGGCCCAGTTGATTCGCTCAAAAATGTTGGTTTCCGACGCTCAAACGAATATTACAACATCTTCCATCCCATTGCCCAGACGCTGAAACTGGATAAAATTATGCCGATGGACTGTCAGAAATACAACACGCCCTGGAGCGCTGCCTGGGAGAGAACGGACTCACTATATAAACTCTTCGAAAAGTCGATTGAAGCTGATACCAACTCTGCCGACTATAAAACATACCTACGATTGAACAATGAAAATAATGCCCTCCAGCGCTTGCTAAATAAGGCCAACCAGGCCGGTAAGTCAACAGCGTTTCTGAACACCGCCGATTGGGACAAATACACCGACTTTGGCAATTTTTATGGAAATCGCTATCTATTTGGGTTAAAGAATTTTCCTGAAGCGGGTGTTCGGGACATGCTGAAATACTGGACATTTCGGAATGAAGGAATGTGCCAGAACATTGTTGACCGTGCTCGAAAGATTGGCGCAAAGCGCGTTGTGGTTGGCGTAGGCGCTTCGCATAGGGAGTTGATGGTTAAGCTGTTAAAGGAGATGCCCGGTGTGACGGTGTATACCCTGAACGAATATAAGCCCTGAACCCATCAGAGGTAGTTATTCATCGGCTTTATATCCTATCGTAAGGGTATAAAGCCGATGAATAATCGGTTTTATGAATTTTTAAGAGCATATCCCATTTCTGGCAAACATTTCGCTATCTTCAAAACGTTATGTGAGTATACACGACACCCGTCAAGAACGCAACGAATGGAAGATACAACGAATACGACGAATGAGCCGTCGGGTCGTGAAAGTAACGGTCCTAAAAATGGGATTCAAAACGACAGCGCCACGGTTCGATTACCCATGATTTTGGGTATTACGCTGGCAGGTGGTATGCTCATTGGAGCCACTTTTTTCGGTGGATCGAAAAGCATGAACAGCATCGGCCACGGGTACGCGAAGTACCGGGAAATTCTGCAACTGATTGAGAATAACTACGTCGATACAGTCAATACCGACGAGCTGGTGGATTACTCGATCACAAAAATGCTCGAGAAGCTCGACCCGCACACGGCCTATATGAATCCGCAGGATGCTGTGGCCGCCCGGTCGCAGCTGGAAGGTGGTTTCGATGGCATTGGGGTTGAATTCAATATCTATAAGGACACCGTTTATGTCGTTACGCCTTTGGCCGGTGGCCCGTCTGAGGCTGCTGGTATTTTAAGTGGCGATAAGATCATTAAGGTAGACGACAAACCGCTGGCAGGTACCAAAATAGAAAACAGTGCCGTATTTAAGGCATTGCGTGGCAAACGTGGTACCGATGTTAAACTGACGATCTTACGGAAAGGCGATAAGCAACCCAAAGACTTTACCATCACCCGCGACCGAATTCCAACCTACTCAGTCGATGCAGCTTATATGATCGATGCCAAGACGGGTTACATTAAGATCAATCGTTTCTCCGAAACAACGTACGACGAGTTTAAATCTGCGTTGGCCTCGCTTAAAGCAAAAGGCATGACGCAACTGATGATGGATTTGCGGAACAACCCCGGTGGCTATATGGATCGGGCAACGAACATTGCCGACGAGTTCATTTCGGGTAATAAACTACTGGTTTATACGGATGGTAAAGACAATCGATACGACCGAAAAACGTACGCACACATTGCCGGTCAGTTTGAAGAAGGCCCGTTAGTCGTGCTGGTCGATGAGGGGAGCGCATCGGCTTCCGAAATCGTATCGGGGGCTTTGCAGGATCACGATCGGGCGTTAATTGCGGGTCGCCGTTCGTTTGGCAAAGGGCTGGTGCAAATGCCGGTGACTCTTTCCGATGGTTCTGAGCTTCGGTTAACGATCTCGCGATACTATACGCCCAGTGGCCGGAGTATTCAAAAACCCTATGTGCCAGGCCACGAAGGTGATTATGAAAAAGACCTTGAACAGCGCTCGAAACGGGGTGAATACTACGTTGCCGATTCTATCAAAAACGATCCCAAACTAAAATTCAAGACAGATGGCGGCCGGATTGTCTATGGTGGTGGCGGTATCACCCCAGATTATTTCATTCCGCGCGATTCGACCTGGCAAACGGCGTATTTAGTGCAACTTTACGGGAAGAACATCATCCGTGAGTTTGCGATGGAGTACGCTAATGACAATCAGAAGAAGCTGGAAAAAATGCCGTTCGATGAGTTCAATCGCACCGTTAACATTAACGACGAGCAGATGAACAAGTTGGTGAAAATTGCGACTAATGAAGGCATCAAGTTTAACGAGAAAGAGTTCAACCGCTCGAAAAACTACATTCGCAATCAGATCAAGGCCTTGGTAGCACGTTCGGTTTACCAGAAAAACAACAAAGCTGGTCAAAATAACGAGTTCTTCCGGGTTATCAGTAACAGCGACGATACGTTCCAGAAGGCGCTTCAACTTTTCGACCGGGCCGATAAACTCGAACACGGTACGATGTCGTATAATAATAAATAGAGGAGAAAAGGAAGAGAGGGAGGAGGGGGAGGAAAGGGACGAGAAGAAGTTTTCCCTCTTGTCCCTTTCCTCCCCCTCCTCCCTTGTCCCCTTTTATTCCTTTCTCCTTTTCGAAAACTGATACGCTAAACCCAGGAATGATTGCAGGTTTCCGGTCTTGAAGTCTTTACGAGAATAAGGGGCAAGTTCGAAGGCAACGCGTAGATTCGGCATGAAAGTTAGCGGTTTTATCCGGGCGCCTATGTGTAGCGAGTAACCCTCCAGAATATCGCGATCATCGACTCCATTCAGTGCATTGAACCGTACGCCCAGACCCGTATAGATATTTACCTGGCTCTTCCGGGAGACATTCACCATGGGGCACAATGTGGTACTGAGCGATCCGAAAACGGTGTTTGTCTGCAAACGACCATCGAACCAGAACGCACGATCGGCATTGGAACTGACGGTAACAAGACTGTTGAACGGATAATAAGCCACCGATGCTTGGCCAAAAGCAGATAGGGTGATGCCTAGCAAGAAAATAGTCAATGCGTGTTTCATAGAGCAAATCAACAACTTTATCAGGCATAAAAAAACCGAATGAACGCTAAAACGACTGTCCGGTTTTTAGGATAAGGGTACGCTCTCCAGCATGGGCATCAGTTGTCGAATGATTGGCTATACGGTTAACTTGTACTCGTTGGTCTGGTTTTCTTTGTACCTTTACAGTCCTTTGTTGCTAACTATTTACTGAAAATGTCCTGGTTCGTCCGAAAAGATAAAGGTATTCAGACCCCAACCGAAATGAAACGGGAGGCTCCCGATGGGTTGTGGTATCAATGTCCGAACTGTAAAAAAGCAATGCAGACGCGGGAGCACAAACTCAATGCGTATACCTGTATTCATTGCAACTATCACGAAAAAATCGGTTCAGAGGCCTATTTTTCGATCCTGTTCGATGATAACGAGTTCACCGAACTCGATGCGAACATGCAATCGGCTGACCCCCTGAATTTCGTGGATACAAAACCTTACCCAGCCCGAGTTAAGGCAACCATCGAAAAAACAGGCTTGAAAGATGCGGTCCGGACGGCTTATGGTCCAATGAACGGACTGACCGTAACGATGGCTGTTATGGACTTCAACTTCATCGGCGGCTCTATGGGCTCGGTGGTGGGCGAAAAAATTGCTCGTGCTATTGACCATGCGATCAAGAATAGGACGCCTTTCCTGATGATCTCCAAGTCGGGTGGTGCGCGGATGATGGAAGCTGGTTTTTCGCTCATGCAGATGGCTAAAACCTCCGCTAAATTAGCCTTGTTAGATCGGGCTAAATTGCCTTACGTCTCGCTGCTGACCGATCCGACAACGGGTGGTGTTACGGCGTCTTACGCCATGCTGGGCGATTTCAATATTTCTGAACCCGAGTCGCTGATCGGTTTTGCTGGCCCACGCGTTATTCGGGAAACCATCGGTAAAGACCTGCCCAAAGGCTTTCAAAGTGCCGAATTTGTGCTCGAGCATGGCTTCCTCGACTTCATTGTTGACCGGAAAGATCTGAAAGACAAAGTCGTGACGTTGTTTAAGATGCTACAGTAATAGTATTAGGAGTTAGGAGCGAGGAGTGAGAATGTTGGCACAAATGTTTCTGCCCGATGGATTCTCACTCCTCGCTCCTAACTCCTAACTTCTTCCACTATCTATGCGTCTCGTTTCCCATCCTGTTCTTTGCAATTACTACCTGACTTATCGCTGTAATGCGAGCTGTAGTTTTTGCGACATTTGGGAGCGCCCTTCGCCCTATATTACGCTTGAGAATGCGCGCCAGAATCTGCGTGATCTCAAAAAACTAGGCGTCCGAGTTGTTGATTTTACGGGGGGCGAGCCTTTACTGCACAGACAACTCCCCGAATTACTTCAGGAAGCCAAACAACTCGGCTTAATTACCACCGTTACGACCAATGCGCTCCTGTATCCCAAACAGGCCGAAAAACTGCGCGGATTGGTCGATATGCTTCATTTCTCACTTGATTCGCCGATAGCCGAGGAACATGACCAATCGCGGGGTGTAAAGTGCTTCGATAAGGTTATGGAGTCCATTGCCATTGCCAAACAACTGGGTGAACGACCCGATATTCTGTTTACGGTATTTGAGCACAATGTGCATCAAATCAGGCAGATGTACGAAGAAATTTGTCTGCCCAACGAGCTGGTGCTGATTCTGAACCCCGTATTCGAATACAACACCGTTGAAACCGGCGACCGCTTTTCGGAGAACGCGCTTCAACAGATGGCGTGGTGGGGAAAACAGAAAAACGTTTACCTCAACGATGGCTTTATCCAGCTTCGGCGCGATGGTGGTAACCATGTCGAAGACCCAATTTGCCGGGCAGCCAGCACGACCATTGTTATTTCTCCCGAAAATAAATTAGTCTTACCCTGCTATCACTTAGGGCTGAAAGATTTCCCCATTGACAACCATCTGTACGACCTCTACCGCTCCAACGAAGTCCAGAAACTAGTGGCTTTAGAGGGGCGCTTGCCTGCTTGTGAAGGCTGTGCCATAAACTGCTACATGCAGCCCTCATTTGCCGTTGAGGTAACTAAATATTTCTGGCGAGCTTTACCCAGTACGCTGAAATACAATTGGATGAAAGGTACCTGGAAGCAGTTGTTCTAGCTTCTTGTCATGCTAACAAAAATTACCGCTTCACGATTTTCCTCGACAAAGATCGATTGCCCGTGACCGCCCGGAGTATATATACCCCCGGCGTTAAACTCCCCATACTGATCACTTGCTCATGTTGACGGGCGGACTTGGCCGAGTCTAACTCGTAGAGTTTGCGACCACCTACATCGACTAGCTGGATCGTAGCGGTGGTTAGATTACTGGTTTGGATGATGACCTGTAGTTGATCATCTACTGGACTTGGAAAGGTGGTTAGTGTAAAATCAGAATCGAGATAATTGGGGAGTGCCGTAATAATCCCGTTTCCTTCTATAGCAGGTTCGTAAGCTGGAATCGTATTGGGTGTACCGGGCTGGTCTGTAACAATGAGGGCAATTTCCTGAATGGTTTGGCTAATTAAAATGCCATTCCGATATCCGCTTACTGAAATAACGACGCTATAATTTCCCTGTTGAGTGGGCGCATCCCAGGTCAAATCGCCCGTCCGGTTATTGAGTTTATAGGTTCCCTGATGCGTAACGTCATTGGGGAATTGGTAAGCGGTCATTGATCGATGCGCACAAAAGTCGGGCGTTGTGTTCGTCAACGGCTTAACCAATCCATAAGCCAGACTATCACCATCGGCATCGGTTGCCCGGAATGCCAGGGTGGTTTTTTGACCGAGCCCAACAGTAAATCCATTTGGCGGAATAGCTAGTGAAGGCGTTTGGTTGGACAGAGAACCCGTTATGAAGGTTGTCGTGAGCGCTAGTGGTTCCTGTTGTGCGACACTGTTTGGAATGTTGAGCGCCGGAGTTCGGTTAGCTAGCGATGTCGTTAGTGTGTATGTACCGGGTCCACTGTAAGTATGGTTAATCCGATACGTATTGATGCCAATTTTTGAACTAATGGTATTACTGCCGAGTGTAACATATAGCAGGCTTGAACGAGGAACTTCTCTTGTATTACCATCACCAAAGCAAATACTTAACGAAGAAGCTTCTGAGGTTGCGGAACCCGCATACGAATAGATAGTAGCTATTACTTCATATGTAAGCCCTGATCCTGCTACAGGCTTTACCTGAATGTAGCCACCAATTAAATGTGTAGCCTGGGCTACCTGTACGCTCAGAACTGCCAGAAATAAAAACGTTTTCATACTAGATAGGAGAAAGAGAAGGACGTGGTTTTTTGATAACTGCATATGGCTATGTAGCCATATACTTGTTTCTAAAGATTTTTTAAACGGTATTTCCGTACCTTTCTGGCATGCTGTACACCGCTACCCAAACTGCTCAACTACCCTCGGAAGGTTTCCGGTATTTACTGGTAGAGTTCAACGACCATGTGTTGACCATTACCCTGAACCGTCCAGAAAAGAAGAATGCGTTGAACCCGCCAATGCTGGCCGAGCTGGCTTTTGCGCTGGCCTTTGCCCATTACTCCGCCGATGTCTGGCTGGTTGTGCTGGCCGCTGCGGGCGATACGTTTTGCGCCGGTATGGATCTGAAAAGCTTATCATCGGGTGATGTAGAAGTAGCCACCATACCAGAGCCATCGGGACCGGTTCGCTTGGGGGAGTTGATGGCGGGATTGCATAAGCCATGTATTGCACGGGTGCAGGGCCCAGTGTATGCTGGTGGATTTTTGCTGGTAGGAGGTAGCACCTACGTTTTTGCGGCTGACTCAGCAACGTTCAGTTTGCCCGAAGTAAAACGAGGACTGTTTCCGTTTCAGGTACTGGCTGTTCTACTCGACATTATGCCTGCTCGTACGGCACTCGACCTCTGTCTGCGCGCTCGAGTGCTTTCGGTCACAGAGGCCAAGGCTATTGGATTAGTGACCGAGGTAGTATCTGCCAATGAGTTGACTGATGCCGTTTCTAAACTGACCGATGAGCTAAAGCAATTTTCGCCTACGGCTATGCAGGCTGGTTTACGAACCGCCCAGCAACTAAAACGCCTGCCGTCTGATGAACAACAGGCGTTTTTATATGAACAGTTTGTGCAACTTCAGCAAACTCCTGACGCCAAAGAAGGGATGGCAGCCTTTCTCGAAAAACGCAAACCGAAATGGGGCGGAAAAGTATATGAATAATGAATAGGTTATCTGATTGATAATCAGATGATAATGTTATTGATTGTCCATTAATAAAACTATTTCTTTGGTAAATCTGGGCAGTTTTCTTTTCGACGTGTGTCGATGATTGTCTGGATTTTCCAACTGCCATTCATCTTTACGAGCGTAAAGGCATTGACACCACAGTGACTTTTGGTGTCGTTACGATAAAAAACATAGGGTGTCCAGGCGGTGGCTAGTTCTGCATCAATTTTTACCTCTATGCTGGCCAGGCGCTCATCTAGTGTTCCTGCTGTTGCTTTGCCTATCGAATTGATAAACAGTGAAATGGCGTCGTCTCGTACCGAGATATCACCTTGTTTGTTCGCCACTGTCTGTAACCGGGCAGTTGGTGTAAATAGCGGCTTCAAGATGGTTGAATCAGCTTTCTGCATCCCTTCAAAAAGTCGGTTTACAGTGGATTTTACAGCTGCCTCTTCGTTATTCGATTGAGCAAAAACAGAGGTTGTTAAAAACAGACAGGATAGTAGCAGTACGAGCTTCATTTGATATGTTGGTTTCCGAGAGAAGGCCTGAAACGCTAAATATACTGATTTACAATCATTTCATATAGATACTGCTTGCCAATCATTGAAAGTGCCCATGCAACATGTTTCCTTATTTGTCAATAACCGTTCAACTCGCTTTCGACGTGGTTTTTGTTTTACCTTCTTCGGTTAGTGCACCACTTTGCTGGCGGGTCATTTTTTTGACGTACTCAACGCGCCGAAATCGCAACGCACTCCAATCCTCGTCGATAGCAACCATTCTGACGGGTTCAAAGCCCAGCGTTCCCAAAACAGCCCAGCCGGTATCGCGATTGAAATCACATTTGTGCTTTTTAGAACTGCCTTTGGGGTACGTCATCCAAAGGATGCAATCGCCTTTCAGTTTGTCGGCCAGAATCGGGGTTAACGAATCCACTTCCTGCTGCGTTTTTACGAAGGCAATAGCAAACTCACCGACTTGAATCTGTTGAGGATCAGTAACGATCATCGTCACAGGTCGCATTTCATCGACGACAGGCGCAAACTCAGCGGGCGAGTTAATAACCGCAATTTCGGGCTGAGATTTATAATTAAGTTTTGCGAAGATTGGGTTCATAGGAAAAGGGTGAAGGCTTTGTGAAATGACTATTGGGCAGGTATTGGGACGTAAAAGCTATCGGCTTGTTTAAAGGGAACAGGTATTGAATATTGATACTCACCCGTTGTTTTTTCGGTCAATAGCTGATCGCGCGGAAGTACTTTGGCATCGGATGCCCAGAATTTGGTATCAATCGCAAATTCGGTCTTAAAATCTTTATCGGTCGACAGCGTCAAGTAGTTGCGGAACGTAAAGGGCGACTGATCCGCTGAATACGAGTATAATTTGACATCAACATTTTTTGTCTCAACCCATTTCCCTTTTTCTCGCTCAATTTTGAAAGGTCCTGAAAGCTGAACAGTCCCTGACGGAACGACCAGAAATTGTTCTTTTTCGAGTTTCGTCTGGGGCGGAATAAAGCTAATCTTATCGGCCTTCGCCATGGTTCCACTCAATGAGGTAGTCGTATAGCGAGAATATCGTGACGATGTTCCTGTCATTGATACATCGGCTACATCGTACCAGTAATCTACTTTATTCTGACCAATGATGAATGAAGATCGCTTCCAGTCAACGTATAAGGGCTGTTTGAGTTTATTGAGTAAGCTAATGTGCATCAGTCCACGTTCACTCGCAAAACTATAGCGAAGGGTCAGCGTGTCGTTATCCATTATCAAACCTTCCTCGGCTGGTTGAACATTGGAACCTCGTAGCGTAATGACCTGAACAGTAGGCGAGCAGCTAGCCAGAGCGATTAATGTGCAGAAAAGTAAAGTGAGACGTTTCATATCATAAAGTGGATTTGATTGATGAACCGGCATTGATGAATGAATTATTGTCGTCTCGGCAAAATAACAAAGAATCCATCTTTCTGGGCAAATGGCTTTGTATTAACGTATAAGCCATTGGCTTGTCTGACTTCAACACCCGCCACTTGTGGTTTCGGTTCAACCCGTATGGCCGATGCCCAGAATTGCGTATCGATATAAAACTCCGTTTTAAAATCCTTATCGACCGATAGAGTTAAGTAGTTGCGGAAATGGAGAGGGGATTGTTCGGGCAGATAGGTATAGGCACGAACCGTTATTGTCTTTTTTGAATTAGCCGACCATCGGGCCTGTTCCTGACTAACAATCGGCATACCAGGCATGGGTACTGTTCCATTCGGGAATACGATAAATTGTCGCTTAATCGCTTTGGTATGTGGCGGAATAAAAGAAATAGGATTATCTTTTGAAATAGTGCCTTCTGTAGAAGAATTTATTGACGAAAAATTAGATTTTCCATATCGATAGATATACCCCGAACTCGACAGGTTTACATTAGCTACATCATACCAATAGTCGAACGTTTTTTGCCCAATAATAAACGATGATCGTTTCCAGTCAATATAGAGTGGCTTGTTAAGCTTGTTAACAACAGAAACCTGCATTTCGCCCCGTTCACTGGCAAAATTGTAGCGAAGTGTAAGGGTATCATTGTCTAATACCAGCCCTTCACTAACCGGATTAACGTTTGACCCCCGCAAGGTAACTACCTGTACGGTAGGCATACAGCCTAAGAAAATCACCGAAAAAAGTAATAATAGAGCCAGGCGTTTCATATCCTTTTTTTGATAAAGTAAACTACTGGTTTGATCGCATATATTAAAGGTTTCTTAATTTTGACAACCACCGTCCATAAGCATCCCGATACGCTTCCTGCACCAGCATATCAAATTCTTTTTTGTTACGTGCAGTAGTATGGAGAACAATTATAAATGAATCGTTCCCGAACGGTAAATGGCTAAACAGCCATCAATTTCCATTAATTTGTCAGTCACAAATGATTCAATCGTAGGCTTATAGCGAGTCAGTAACTCAACAATCTCGTCGTTAGTTAAATTGCCCGTTCGCAGCCAGATTATTTTTGGAGGAGGACCATAAAGCGTTGTTAGATTGTATAGATCTTCATCAAAGGTGACAACTGTGAAGCCATTTTGGCGACTAAATTCCCAAATAACTCGATCATCCTGATTGTAGAGCCCATTCTCACGCACGCCTTCAATTACAGGAAAATACTCCTTAAGCTTTTTAACAACACGGAATGAAATGTTCTGGTCGAGTAGAAGTTTCATGCAGCTACTCGAAGATAGTTCTCTTTATGAGCGGCAAAGGCCAGACTGGCATAAATGTCATCTTTGGTTAGCTCTGGGAAATCACTGATAATATCATCCATTGACATGCCAGAGGCTAACCAGGCTAAAATATCACCAACAGTAATGCGCATACCTCGAATACAAGGTTTGCCTCCTCGCTTGCCCGGTTCAATTGTGATAATTTGACGATAGTCGACCATAGTTCATATCCATTTATACAAAATTAATCAACTAATAGTCATTTTGTTAACATCGAAAGCCACCGTCCATAAGCATCCCGATACGCTTCCTGCGCCCGCATATTGGGCTCAATTGTCTTGGTTACGTGTAATTCGGTGAAGGCTTCTTGGGCTGTTTTATAGTAGCCTAATCCTAAGCCAGCTCCACGGGCAGCGCCCTGTGCGCCATCGGTATTGTATAGCTCAATGGTAGCGCCAGTTAGGTTGGCCATTGTGTCGCGGAAGAGGGGACTGAGGAACATATTGGCTTCACCTGCCCGGATGGTTTGTAAACCTACGCCCACGCTTTCCATGATCTGGATGCCATAATAAAGCGCAAACACGATACCTTCCTGTGCCGCCCGAATCATGTGTGGCAGGCCGTGACGAGTTAGCTGAAGACCATGAAACGAAGCGCCCAAGTCGGCGTTTTCAAGCATACGTTCGGCTCCGTTGCCAAAGGGTAAACACACCAGTCCGTCGGCACCAATAGGCGACTCGTGCGCCAGTCGATTCATATCGTCATAACCAATCGATCGGCCTAGTACCTGATTCCGAAGCCAGCTGTTTAAAATACCTGTTCCGTTTACGCATAGTAAAACGCCATAACGTGGCGTCTCAACCAAGCTGTTAACGTGCAGAAACGTATTTACCCGCGATTTTGGGTCGTATTTGGCCTGGTCACTCACCCCGTATACAACGCCCGATGTACCAGCCGTTGCCGCAATCTGACCGGGTTCCAGTACATTCAATGAAAAAGCATTATTCGGCTGATCGCCAGCGCGATAGGTAACGGGCGTGCCAGCAGCAAGACCCAGTTCGATGGCAGCAGTTGCCGTTATTTCGCCTTGTTGGGCAAAGGTTGGCTTAATCGTTGGAATTAAAGAGGCATCAAAATCAAAATAATCGAGCAGGAATTTAGCCGGTTGATTGGCCTGAAAATCCCAGAAAGCGCCTTCTGAAAGTCCCGATGCGGTCGTAACAATGTCGCCTGTCATGCGGGCGGCCAGATAATCGCCAGGAAGCATGAATTTATCCACCTGAGCGTACACATCGGGTTCGTTGGCTTTGACCCAGGCTAGTTTTGCCGCCGTGAAGTTGCCGGGAGAGTTAAGCAGATGATGCAGCGTATGATCATGGCCAAGGGCATCAAACGCCTGATTACCATACGGAACGGCCCGGCTATCGCACCAGATAATAGAGGGGCGTAATACATTGAAATCCTTGTCGACCACCACAAGCCCATGCATCTGGTACGAAATGCCAATGGCTTTCACATCGCCGGGGTTGATATTGGTCTGTTGCATCACGGCCTTGCTGGCCAGGCAGGCATTTTGCCACCAGATTTCAGGCTGTTGTTCCGCGAATCCCGGCTGCGGGGCCTCGATAACCATTTCGGGTTGAGGGAAGAAGGCTGATGCGACAACTTTGCCACTGTCGGCATCTAATAAGCTGGCTTTAACAGACGAACTGCCAAGATCGAATCCAAGAAAATACATAGGGCTACCGGAATTAGGAAATCCGTTGCTAAAGTACAACGAGACAAGGATAATCAGTAAGTACAGCAAAAATGTCTCTTATCTTGCACATTATTTGACTCCTATGAAACGATTTCTACTTTTTGTGGCCCTTGACTTAGTCATAAAATCAGCTGGATTTGCGCAGGCACCCACGCCCGATTGGACAAATCAATACTGGCCTGCCCGCTGGATTATACATCCAACAGCTCCAGCCCGTCAATACGGCATTTATCATTTCCGAAAAGGCATTGATTTAGCACAAAAACCGACTCGCTTTGTGGTGCATATTTCGGCCGACAACCGCTACCGATTTTTTGTCAATGGAAAAGCGGTAGCGCTGGGCCCCGCTCGTAGTGATACCCAGAACTGGAACTACGAAACACTTGATCTGGCGCCTTTTCTGCAAGCAGGCCATAATGTGCTGGCGGCACAGGTGTGGTACATGGGTGAGAGTGCGCCGTTTGCGCAGATGAGCTATCAGTTTGGTTTTCTGCTCCAAGGCGATGGCGAAGCTGAAAAGGTGGTTAATACCGATGCCAGTTGGAAGGTGTTCCAGAATCCGTCGTACTCGCCCGTCAAAAACGATATTCCAAAACTACGTACGTACATTGTTATGGGTGATGGCGATCGTATCGATGCGGCTAGATACCCCTGGGGATGGGAGCAGACCAATTTTGACGATAAAGCCTGGGCAACCGCCAAACCGTTTGGCTTTCCAACGAAACCGCGTGGGTTAGGCACCGACGGTAACTGGGCACTAGTGCCTCGAACTATTCCGATGATGGAGGAAACTGTTGTTCGACTGGCAGCGGTTCGACGGAGCGAAAATGGGAAGATGGATGCGGCTTTTTTGCAGGGTAAAGCACCCGTAACGGTTCCGGCTAACACAAAAGCAGTGTTCATGCTCGATCAGAGTTATCTGACCAATGCCTATCCTGAACTAACGGTTAGCAAAGGCAAAGGAGCCCTTATAACGCTCTCGTATGCCGAAGCACTGATTGACGCAAAAGGACAGAAAGGAAACCGGAATGACGTAGAAGGGCGAACAATGCGTGGGTTCGACGATCAGCTTGTGGCTGATGGCAGCGACAAACGAATCTTCCGACCGCTCTGGTTTCGTACGTATCGCTACCTCCAGCTGACGGTTGAAACGAAAGACGAACCGCTGGTTCTGGACGATCTGGTCGGGAAATTCACCGGGTATCCGTTTGAAGAGAAAGCGAAATTTGCGGCCAGCGATACGACCTTGAAAGCGCTCTGGAACGTTGGCTGGCGAACCGCCCGACTTTGTGCAGGCGAAACCTACTACGACTGCCCCTATTACGAGCAACTTCAATACACGGGCGACACCCGGATTCAGGCCATGATTTCGCTCTACGTAACGGGCGACGACCGACTGATGCGGAAAGCTATTACTGATTACGACCATAGCCGTTTCAACGATGGTCTTACACAAAGTCGTTACCCGTCGGCTGATTTTCAGGTGATTCCTACTTTTTCACTATACTGGGTCTGCATGGTGCATGATTATTGGATGCATCGGCAGGACGATGCCTTTGTGAAATCGATGTTGCCCGGTATTCTGGGTGTATTGAACTGGCATGAACAGCGTATTGCCAAAACGGGTCTTAACGGACCATTGGAGTGGTGGAACTTTGTAGACTGGTCGAAGTGGAAAAATGCAAAGGATGAAATTTCGGGAGGTATTCCAAATGGAGCGCGTAAAGGCGGGTCCAGCATTCTATCGTTGCAACAGGCGTACACCTACATTCGGGCTGCGGATCTGCTGGCGCATTACGGGAAAAATGAACTGGCAGAACACTACCGCGAACTCGCCCGACGCTTGAATAAAGCAGTTTACGAGCAGTGCTGGGATGCCGGTCGTAATTTATTCGCCGACACGCCCGATAAGAATTCATTTAGCCAGCACGCCAATATCCTGGCTGTGCTGACGAATGCCGTCCCTGCTACGCAACAGGCTGCTCTGTTGCAGAAAACAATGGCTGACACGTCGCTGACGCAGGCCACGTTCTATTTCAAATTCTACCTGTTTGAAGCGCTTAAAAAGACGGGCCTGGGTGATCAGTTTATTGCTCAGCTAAAACCCTGGCGCGATATGTTGGCCATTGGCTTAACAACCTTCGCCGAAAACCCTGAACCGACTCGTTCAGATTGTCATGCCTGGAGTGCATCACCTTTATACGAATTCCTTTCCACTACCTGCGGCATCCGAACCGCCGAACCCGGCTTCAAATCTGTACGTATCGAACCGTTTATGGGCGACCTAACCAGCGTTGAAGGAAAGATGCCGCATCCATCGGGCGAGATTGCCGTGCAGTTTCAGAAATCACCAACGGGGGCATTGACCGGTAGTGTTACGCTTCCTGCTAACTTAAGCGGCACCTTGCGCTGGAAAGGGAAATCACTGCCGCTGAAGGCTGGGAAACAAACCGTGAGTTTGTGATGTAACGCGGACAGGATGTCCGCATAGCTGTAAAACTAAACTTTACCTATCTGGACAATGTCCACGTTACTTAAAAATAACGTGAATAATGGATTAATTCTGGAGTTGTCGACTGATTGTTAGCTATTTATAATATACTTTTTGTCATGAACTGTGTCAAAAGTCAAGTTTTAGGCCAAATTTTGTTTGGGTAAGCCA
>NZ_BAAHBI010000024.1:0-39878 GCF_054776755.1 Spirosoma litoris
ACTCGGAGAACCGCCACTTACCTGAGCACTGATCGAGCCGTTGGCCTGACCACAAACCGCATTTTGGGCCGTAGCCACTACCACCAGCGGGGTGCTGGTACCCACCACCACAGAGGTCATGCTATTACACCCGTTGGCATCCACCACGTTCACCGTGTAGGTGCCCGCAGGCAGATTCGCCACACTTGCACTGCTGCCTACTACGGTGCCTGTGCTTGTGGTCCATTGGTAGGTATAGTTGCCGCTACCGCTGGTCACCTGCACACTGGCACTGCCATTGGCCAGGCCACAACTGGTGGAGGCTACCTGGGCTACGATGGCCGGGGCATTGGTCGAGGAGATGGTCACCTGCTTCTGGCCCGTACAGCCTTTGCTATCAGTCACCGTTACGGTGTACAGGCCGGGGGCCAAGCCCTGAACGACACTGCTACTACCAATAGCGGTTCCCTGTGCATTCGTCCATTGATAGGTATAGGGAGCTACACCACTACCTGCATTCACCACCACCGTAGCAATACCGTTAGATTGACCACAAAGCGCCAGCGTAGTTCCCGTGTTCAGACCCAATGCCGTACACAAGGGGGTTACCGTGATCGGTTCGGGGTCACTATCGTCCTCATCCTGAGATGGGTTATTCTTATGATCCCCACTGATATCGTCATTGACGGGCGTACCGTCATTAGTCGGATCACTGTCAGGGGTTGAATCCTTGTCGGGCAGGTTCTGGGCGTTGCTGGCACTGCTGATCTCAGCCACGTTGGTCAGCGTCCCCCCCACGAAACTGCTGCTCACCGTGAAGGTGATGTTCTGCGTTAGGCTCTGGCCGGCCGACAGATTGGCAATCGCTGTAGTCAGCGTCGCTAAGCTACCGTTGGCGGTCCAGTTGGCATCGTTGAGCACCAGCCCAGCCGGAATGTAATCCGTTACCTGAACGTTCGTCGCATCCACATTACCCTGGTTGTAAATCGTTACCGTGAAAGTCACGTTGCTGCCTGCGACTACCGTCGCACTCTGGCCAGGACCTAAGGTTTTCTTCAACGCCAGATCAAACACAGGGGCCGGACTCACCGTAATCACTTCTGGATCGCTATCGTCCTCGTCGTCAGCTGGATTGCCCTTATGGTTTCCATTCAGATCGTCGTTGATCGGTGTGCCATCGTTGCTCGGATTGTTATCCGGACTGGAGTCCACGTCCGGCAGATTCTGGGCGTTGCTGGCACTGCTGATCTCAGCGGTGTTGGTCAGGCTGCTGGGCGCGTTCGCATTCACCAGGAAGGTGATAGGCCGCGTCACACTCTGACCGGCGGGCAAACTAGCAATCACGCTGTTGAGCGTCGCTAGGCTACCATTGGCTGTCCAGGCCGCATCGTTCAGGGTTAGACCCGCTGGGATGTAATCCGTTACCTGAACATTCGTCGCGTCCACATTACCCTGGTTGTAGATCGTCACCGTGAAGGTCACATTGCTGCCAGGCATTACGTTGGCAGACTGACCAGCCGCTAAGGTTTTCTTCAGCGCCAGGTCGAAGACCGGAATTGGAATGATCCCCGCATCCACCGTCAGATCCTGTTGACCCGCTGTCAGACTGTACACACCCGTTTGGCCGCCTACACCTGCATCGCTGTCGGTGGCATCATTGCCACTGTTCGGTGTGGTGAAAGTCTGCCCAGTGGGAGCCGTGAAGACGACATAGTAGCTGCCCGGATTCAGATTGGTAAATAAGTAATGGCCCGTTCCGTCGGTCAGTGTCGTACTCACTACCGTGCCGCTGGTCGCATCATGCAATACAACCGTTACAGAGGCTACCCCCGTTTCGGTAGGGTCCTGCTGGCCATTCATATTCGTGTCGAACCACACATAGTCGCCCAAGGAAGCCTTCAGCGGCACTAAGCCTGCGTCCACCGTCAGATCCTGTTGACCTGCCGTCAGGCTGTAGATGCCTGTGCTGCCACTCTGACCGGTCAGACTCGCCACATCACTATCCGTAGCATCGGCCCCGCTGTTTGGCGTGGTGAAGGTCGTGCCCGAAGGAGCCGTGAAGACGACGTAATAACTGCCCGGATTCAGATTCGTAAATAAGTAATGGCCCGTTCCATCGGTCACCGTCGTGCTTACCACCGTGCCGCTCACCGCATCGTGCAGGACTGCCGTTACAGAAGCTACGCCTGTTTCGGTGGGGTCCTGCTGGCCATTCTGGTTGGTGTCAAACCACACATAGTCGCCCAAGGAAGCCTTCAGCGGCACTAAGCCTGCGTCCACCGTCAGATCCTGTTGACCTGCCGTCAGGCTGTAGATGCCTGTGCTGCCACTCTGACCAGTCAGACTCGCTACATCACTATCCGTAGCATCGGCCCCACTATTTGGGGTGGTGAAGGTCGTGCCCGAAGGAGCCGTGAAGACCACGTAATAACTGCCCGGATTCAGATTCGTGAACAGGTATTTGCCCTGACCATCGGTCACCGTGGTGCTCACCACCGTGCCGCTCACGGCATCGTGCAGTACTGCCGTTACAGAGGCTACCCCCGTTTCGGTGGGGTCCTGTTGACCATTCTGGTTGGTATCGAACCACACATAGTCGCCTAAGGAAGCCTTCAGCGGGATTAGACCGGCGTCTACGGTCAGGTCTTGCTGACCCGCCGTCAGACTATACACACCCGTGCTACCACTTTGACCGGTCAGACTTGCTACATCACTGTCAGTAGCATCGTTGCCACTATTGGGGGTGGTGAAGGTCGTGCCCGAGGGAGCTGTGAAGACTACATAGTAACTACCTGGATTTAAGTTCGTAAATAAGTATTTGCCCTGACTATCCGTCACCGTCGTAGAAACCACCGTGCCGCTGGTTGCGTCATGCAACACAACCGTTACAGAGGCTACGCCCGTTTCGGTGGGGTCCTGTTGGCCATTCTGGTTGGTATCGAACCACACATAGTCACCCAGTGAAGCTTTCAGCGGGATCAGACCGGCGTCTACAGTTAGGTCTTGCTGACCCGCCGTCAGACTATACACACCCGTGCTGCCGCTCTGGCCTGTCAGACTCGCCACATCGCTGTCGGTCGCATCGTTACCACTGTTTGGTGTGGTGAAAGTCGTACCCGAAGGAGCCGTGAAGACGACGTAGTAACTGCCCGGATCTAGATTCGTAAATAAGTAATGGCCCGTTCCATCGGTCACCGTCGTGCTTACCACGGTGCCGCTTACTGCGTCGTGCAGTACCGCTGTCACACTGGCTACGCCTGTTTCGGTGGGGTCCTGCTGGCCGTTACTATTGGTATCCAGCCACACATAGTCTCCTAATGAGGCTTTCGCACAAGTTGGCCACGGATCAATCACCGCCTGACCTAGCGCCAGACAGCCTTTACTATCGGTTACTGTCAGCGAATAGGTGCCTGCTGCCAGACCCGTCAGGCTGGTTGACGCACTACCCGTACTCCACAGATAGCTGTAGCCAGGGGTTCCGCCTACCACACTCACTACCTGCAACGTGCCGCCAGTGATGCCACCCTGCGCGTTACATACCGCCGATACCGATTGAATATCGGCTACAATCCGGCTCGGCTGCGTCAGTGTGAAGCTCGCTCCACTCCGGCAACCCGATCCGTCCGTCACCACCACATTGTAGATACCGGCCTGTACACCCGTCAGACTCTGGGCCGTCGAGCCATTATCCCATTGATAGCTATAGCTGCCACTGCCGCCACTCACCACCAGACTGACGCTACCCGTCGAGGTACCAAAACAGATCGGGTTAGTGGGCGTGCCGCTCACCGTGGGTGCGCTTGTATTAGGCACTACCGCCGTAGCGACAGCCGTACAGCCGTTCGCATCCGTCACTTTTACTTGATAAGTGCCACCCGCTACCGCACTCAGGTTCTGCGTAGTAGCACCCGTATTCCAGACATAATTGTAAGCCGGACTACCCCCACTCACCGTTAGGGCCACACTGCCGTTGGCTCCCAAACAGCTTGACGAGGTTGGCGTAGCGACCACCGACAAGGGGCTCGTGCCAGGCACAATGACGGCCAGTGAACTGACGCAGCCTGCCCCATCGGTTACCGTTACGGTATAGGTACCCGACGCTACGTTACTGAGTGTAGCCGTGGTAGCACCCGTGCTCCATAGATAGGTGTAGCTGCCTGTACCACCTGTAGCCGTTACACTAGCGCTGCCCGTAGCCTGTTGGCAACTGGCCGCTACAGCAGTACCCGACAAGACGGGCCCGCCCGTGCTTTGGATGGTGCCTACCAGCACGTCCTTACAGCCATTGGCATCCGTCACCGTTACGGTAAAGGTCTGACCACCGCTCAGCCCCGTGATGGCCGAGGTGCTGGCACCCGTGCTCCAGGCATAGGTGTAGGGAGCCACACCGGTGTTGACTGTTACCGTGGCCCGGCCATCGGCCTTGCCGCAGTGGGCCTCGGTGGTTAACAGATTGCCCCCTAACGTACAGGGTTGTACGTATATGATAGCAGGGTCTTCATCGTCCTCATCGGTAGCCGGGTTGGTATCACCTGGTGTACCGGTGCCGTTACCTGTGATGCTGTTATCACTGCCCGAGTTAGGATTACCGCCCGCATCGTTGGTGGGGTTGGTATCGGGGGTGCTGTCCACATCGGTGGGTGGGGTATTATTCGGGTTGGTATCATTATCAGCACTGGCAATCTCGGCCTTGTTGACCAGCGGTCCCGACGCGGTGCTGCTGACGGTGAAGGTGATGGTCACCGTGGTGCTGCTGCCAGCGGCCAGCGAACCGGCGATGGGCGTATTGAGCGTAGCGGTTGAGCCATTGGCCGTCCAGTTGGCATCGTTAAGCGTCAGCCCGGCTGGAATATAATCAGCCAGTTGAATGGTATAGGCTGGCTGGCTTCCCTGGTTGTAGACAACCACGGCAAAGGTAACGTTGCTGCCCGGTTTGATGACCGAAGCCTGGCCTGGTGCTAACGATTTGGTCAGCGCCAGATCGAAGCTCGAACCAATGAAACCAAAATCGTAATTGTGATTGATGATGCCATCAGGCCCTGTCTTTACACTAATCGTAGGCAAGCCATTGACCAGGAAGGCATCGTTGTTATCAATCGTAGCTCCTGTATTAGTCGTTCCAGCGGTTTCACCTGGTGCCGGAGAAATGTTAGTCAAGGTCAAGCCAGCCGTAGAGGGGTCCGTACCCAGAGACGCGACATCAATCGTATAGTTGGTATTCTGGGTAATGGGCAAGCCGTATTTCTGGCTGGTTGTACTACTCCCAGCCTGATTGGAGAAGATGTAGTTGCCATTGGCATCGGTCACTGCGGTAGCTACCAGATTCCCATTTGCATCCCGTAGCTCGACCGTTACGCCCGCCAGAGAAGGCTCACCGGCATCCTGAATGCCGTTGCTGTTGGTATCTTTCCAGACCCGGTTACCAATCTCAATCGGCGGCACGGCATCGCAGACCTGATCAGTACCCGTGATACGGCTTATTTTTTGTCCCCCAATCAGTGGAGTACTATACTCCCCAATCCCGGTGGTCAAATTTAAATAACTGGCTCCCATCAAATATAAACCACCCGCATCTGTATATCCAGCTACTACATAGTTTGTACCCGTTTTAATATACAAACCTCCATTGAAAGCATATGGATGTCCTCCTGACGAGTTCTGTTGAAAGAACCATCCTTGCCCACCCGGCCCATCGGGTGCCCCTGGATCTCCTGAGTTGAAACTTGGAAGTCCAGTATATGGCCCTAATTTCCCCTGACTTTCCAATGTATAAGTCCCATCGCCATTAGGCCAGGCTCCCATAACATATCCAGTTTGGTTATTGGACGTAGCTGCCCCATATACATGACGGTCTGTTGTACCAATTACCATCGCCCCATTGTCGGCAAATGCCAGATCCAACATAACAGGCTGCAATCCAGCAGCGGTAGTATTCGCCCAACTATATTGTACTGTTCCGCTTTCTGAACCAGCAGAACTACCTCCACCCGTAAATGTAATTGGATAACTTAACGCCTTACTCCATGTTCCACTAGCCGGGTCATACGCCAGTACCACTCCTTTCAAATCGGTATTACTCTGACTAATTTCTGCATCACAAACTCCGCCCATATAAATCTTACCACCATACTGTTTCAGAGCAGTAGGCCGGTAAACACCTCCACTACAGTTCGCTAATGAGGATGGCGGAGTTATTTCAAAGGCCGAAGTAGGCTTAGTTGCAGGTAAATTATTATAATCTACCTGGCTTACATCCACACCCACTAATGTACCCTTACTCATATTGACAACATACATCGTATCGCCTGATTGCGAGAAGTCTAGCCCGCCTAAGCCCTGTACACCAAATGGATTTCCTCCTATCTGTGTAGCCGTACTTCCCACATTAATGCCCAAGTCTGATAATTTCACCAATAACTTTGTACCCTGGTAGGTTTGGTCGCCATTTTGGCCGTTATAATTAGCGATATATATAGCCGACGATCCATCTGGGGCCTGAGGAAACACCCCAGGCATATTTGTCGAAAGTGGTGCCATATATACCCAATTGGTCGGACGTTGTGATGCCACTCCCAGGGGAACCCCAATCTTTGAAGATGCTATATCATTAGTGACACTATATCCTCCCCCACTACTGGTACCATACCCGGCTTTACCTCTATCAAGATAATCCCATGAGCCAACAGATGTTGACGCCCCTGACAATCCTGTCCCAAATACCATTCGAGAATTATCTTGCAGACTACATATACTGCTGGGTAAGTACAGTCCTAAATCATTATTCTGGGTAACCCCCTGTATAAATTGCACGGTTGTTCCATCGTTGATTCCGTACACTGAAGGGCTATACTGCGAAGGCCAATTGGTAAACTCCAGTTTATAGGGTTGGCCTGCCGTCAGGTTACTAAAACTGTAATAGCCTGCAGGAATATTCAGTGTCGGATTACCCGCAGAGGTCGTTGTGGTTCCTACCAGATTACCACTGGTATCATAGGCATTCACCGTAACACCGCCTACTCCCTGCTCGATACTATTTAGCACCCCATTGATGTTCCCGTCCAAATACACAATGCCACTCGTAATGGTCGAGCTAACGCAGGTATAGACCGGACGCGTAACCGCATCTACCGAATAAGTCGTCGCTTTTGTCTGGAGTTGCACGTAACGAGCATCGACTGGTAGTGTCAGACTCCCCGTCGTATTGGCCGTTGAGGCTGGCATCTGCCCTATAGATGTATAAGGTCCACCTAAGTTGGTAGCCACTAGTACCTGCATCGGCGCTACTAAATCGCCCGATTTATAGTTCACACTCACCGTGTTTCCTCCCGCTACCACCGAGCCAAGATCTAATGTCAACACCCCATTGGCTGCCATCACGGCATAGGCTCCATCGGGCGTACCCGTGCCATAACTAGGATTGGTCACACTCGTGGCTCCATTCAAACCCACAGCCCCCGTATTGTAACTTACAACCTGTTGACCGGTCGAGCAAATTGAAGCCGGATTACTCACACAGGTGTAGACCGGATAAGTAATGGCGTCTGGCGAATAAGCTGTACCTGTCGTCAGCAATTGCACATAGCGGGCATCAATGGGTAAATTAACTGTTTGCGTGGTCGTAGTCGTACTACCTGCTAGCTGTGCAATGTTGACATACGGCCCACCCAGATTAGTAGCTACCAATATCTGCATGGGTGCTGTCGTGTTTGCCGACGAGTAAGTCACTCGCAGACTATTTCCCCCCGTTATTACACTGCCTAAATCCAGAATCACCGACGAGTTGGCCGATACTGTAGCCACCGCTCCATCGGGCGAACCAAGCAAATTCGTGCTATTGGTCACTGTACCACTGGTATTGTTGAGTCCTTGGGCTCCACTCTGGTAACTCACCGACTGCTGACCCGTTCCGCAGGTGCTGGATACCGGCGTTACACAGGTATAAACCGGATAGGTCAACGCATCAATATAATAGGTCGAATAAGTACCCGATGTCACCAATTGGACATAACGGGCATCCAGGGGTAGGGTAAAGCTCCCATTCGTTATGGATGCGCTGGAAGTCGGCTGAAACGAACTAACATTAGTAAACGAGCCAACCGCCCCCGTCTTACTCACCAAAATCTGCATGGGCGTTGCGTAGGTAGAGGTATACTGCGAATAATAGGCCAGCGCGAGTACGTTGCCGGCCGCCACAACACTTCCAAAATCCAACGTTACAGAACCATTGGTATTCACTGTGGCCACCGTACCATCGGGAACCCCCACGATATTGGTTGGATTGGTCACCGTTCCAGTGGTGGCTCCTACTCCCTGGATACCTGACTGATAACTACTCGATACCTGACCTGCTGAGCAGGACGTGACTGGACTCGAAACACAACTGTACAGCGTCTGGGTCACCGCATCCACTGAATAGTTAGTCGCTGTAGTTTGCAATTGGACATACTGCGCATTTAATGGTAAGGCTATACTGACCGTGTTGCTGGAAGTACTACCCGACAATTGGGCAATATTAGTATAGGGACCACCAGCATTGGTCGATACCAACACCTGTAATGGAGCTGTAGTATTACCAGATAAATACGTTAGGTTGATCGAATTACCGGCCGAAACCACACTCCCCAGATTCAGAATTAATGAAGAGTTCGCACTCAGGGCCGCCAGATTCCCATCCGGGTTCCCCGTTGCATTGGTAGCTGTGGTCACTGTACCTGTGGTAGTACCTACTCCCTGGGCTCCGCTGGTATAGCTGACTTTAGATTGACCGCTGGCACAGGTGGTCAATGGCGAACTCACGCAGCTAAAAATAGGATAGGTCACCGCATCTACCGAGTAGGTGGTGCCTGTCGTTTTTAGCTGCACATAGCGGGCATCCAGCGGTAACTGGATAGAATTGGTCGTGCTGCTGGTACTACCCGGTAATTGACCAATATTAGTATAAGGTCCGCCAAGACTACTAGCCACCAGCACCTGCAACGGCGCCGTTGTATTGGCCGACGAGTAGGTAAACAGCAAACTATTGCCCGCCGTCACCGCACTACCCATATCCAGCGTAATCGACGAGCTCGCGCTTAAACCAGCCACCGCTCCGTCTGGACTACCAGTCGCATTGGTCGCATTGGAAACCGTACCCACTGTGCCATTGGTACCCACCGCACCCTGTGTGTAGCCAACTAATGTCTGCCCCGTCGCACACTTGGTATTCGGCGGAGTAACGCAGGTATACACTGGATAGGTAATGGCATCTGGCGAGTAAGCCGTGCTGGTTGTTTTGAGTTGAATATACTGAGCCGCGATGGGCAAGGTCAGTAGCTGACTGGTGCTACTGGTCGAACCAGCCACCGTCCCAATAAAGGTATAGGGGCCGCCCGCGCTACTGGCCACTAATACCTGCATTGGCGCTGTAGTGTTAGCTGATGAATAAGCTAATGTCAACACTGTCCCCGCAGGCAAGGCACTCCCCATATCCACATTGAACGAGGAGTTGGCTGCCAGCGAGACCACCGCACCATCCGATACCCCTACAATGTTAGTCGGATTGGTTACTGTACCGGTAGTGGCTCCCACACCCTGTGCTCCCGCCTGATAGCTTACCGACTGCTGACCAGCCGCACAACTCGTTGAGGTAGGCGTCACACAGGCATAGGCCAGATAGGACAATCCATCAACAGAATAGGCCGACCAATCATCGACCGAAACTAATTGTATATAGCGTGCATTCGTGGGCAAGTCCAGGTTAACGGTAACACTCGATTGGGTGGGCTGCACTCTGCCAATGAGCGTGTAGGGTCCAGTTGGCGTAGTAGCTACCCGCACCTGCATGGGGGAGGCAGTAGGAGCGGGGTACTGGGAATAATACGTTAATGAAAAGACATTAGGGGCAACTACCGTACTGCCCAAATCCAGCGTTAAGGTAGCGGTAGCCATTATAGTATACGCTCCATCGATTACTCCTGTGGCATTACCGGGACTGGATACCAAACCCGTGGTCGTATAAACAGAAGCCGCTCCACCCGCCGGATAACTAATCGACTGCTGGCCAGCAGCACAGGCTGCCGGGCTAGCCAAACAACTGTAGAGGATCTGGGTCACCGCATCCACCGAATAAGAAGTACCCGTAGTCTGCATCTGTATATAGCGCGCCCCTACAGGTAATACTATACTGTTCACAGTACTAGCCGTACTACCGGGCAACTGAGCCACATTGGTATAGGGGCCACCCAGATTTGTGGCCACCAGAATCTGCAATGGAGCCGTCGTGTTGGCCGACAGGTAAGCAAAGTTTACCTGATTACCCGCAGCAATCACGCTACCCATGTCGACAATCAGCGACGAACTGGCGCTCAGTACCGCCAGACTACCATCGGAGGTGCCCAGGATATTAGTGCTATTAGAGACCGTACCTGTCGTATTGTTCAACCCCTGAGCACCACTCTGAGTACTCACCGACACCTGGCCCGTTGGACAACTGGTGTTCGGGGTCGTCACACAACTATACACCGGATAGGCCACCGCATCCACCGCATAAGCTGTGCCACTGGTGACCATCTTAATGTACTCAGCTCCCAGGGGTAAGGTGATCTGCCCCGTGGTACTCGCGGTACTGCCGGGCATCGTACCAATGAAAGTATAGGGGCCGCCTACAGCCGTAGCCGTCCAGATCTGCATCGGTGCCGTTTTATCCCCCGACGAATAGGTAAATGTCAGCGTTTTGCCTGCGGCCAATGCACTGCCCATATCGACAATCAGTGACGAATTAGCACTGATTGCTGCCACGGTGCCATCGGGTACCCCAATCACGTTGGTGCTATTGGTCACTGTGCCCGTTGTATTGTTGAGTCCCTGAGCCCCCGCGTTATAAGCTACTGACTGTAGCCCTGAAGCACAAGCCGTGCTGGGCAGCGTTACGCACGAATACAATGGATAGGTTAAGGCATCAATATAGTAGGTTGAATAGGTACCCGATGTTACTAATTGAACATACCGGGTGTCCAGGGGCAACATAAGACTGCCACTCGTCATTGACGCACTAGAACTAGGTTGAAACGAACTGATGTTGATAAACGAGCCAGCCGCACCTGTACTGCTTACCCAAACCTGCATAGGCGTTGCGTAGGTGGAGGTATATTGCGAATAATAGGCCAACGAGAGGACATTCCCTGCCGCCACTACGCTCCCCAAGTCCAGCGTTATAGAACCATTTGTATTCACTGTGGCCACGGCTCCATCAGCAGGACCGGTCGCATTGGTACTAGTAGTAACCGTCCCAGTTGTCCCATTGACACCTTGTGAGCCTGCTGGATAAGACAATAAAGTTTGCCCTGCGGCACAGGTCGGTGCTGGATTATTGACGCACTTATAAATCGGATAGGTGACCGCATCGGGGTAATACACCGTGCCCGTGGTTCCTAACTGTACATAGCGCGTATTCAGCGGTAACGACACCGACAATGTTGTCAGGGTCGTTGACGCGGGCAGTTGGGCAATATTGGTATATGGTCCAGTTGCTGAGCTAGCCACCAATACTTGTAATGGCGCGTTTGCATCTGCTGATTTATAGGTGAAAATCAAACTATTTCCGGCTGGTAACACGCTACCCATGTCGAGTGTCACGCCCGAATTGGCATTCAGCGTTGGTGTTACGCCATCGGTCACCCCAAGCACACTGGTTGCACTGGTAACCGTACCGGTGGTACTCACCACGGTAGTGGCTCCAGTGAAATAACCGGTCAATAGTTGATTAGGTCCACAAGAGGGCACCTGGGCCATCAGTCCACCAGCTGTCAGCAGACACAGCCATAGACCTGCCAGGATTGCTCCCCAGGTCTTTTGTCGAGAAATCATCATGTATAGGTGCTGCATGGTCATAGCTCAGTTAGTGGAGATGGGTCATCAGCACCTGTGCGCTGATAACAGTGAGTTTCGTAGAGTTGATGAAAGGCTAAGGTGCCCTGATCTGGTGCCAGCCTTTGCGGTAATCTGGTCCCCGCCTGCAAGCCATCGCGTTTCCAATGGCCATCCGAGGGAGAGACAATTCCGTCAGTATGAACTGATTGCCTCTGTAGATGTATTTGGTCTGATAGTGTTCTGACCCAATTGGCTATTTCTGGTTGGTTCGAACAACTACTCGCTGCATTGACTTGACAGTTTTGGGTAGTGGGCAATAGACCACTGCTTACACTTATCCAAAGTAAAAAGCCAGTCAACGCAAAGAGGGAGCCTCTTTGTTTAGTAAACAATAAATCCATATATATATAATTAATACAGTGAGAGTCTGTTGGAAGGAGTTGAAAATGGCTTGTGTCAGCCAGTGAGTTTTGTCATGGCTCCAGCCACCCGGTCCGACATAGGAGGAATCTCAACATTCCTATTGGTCAAGCTTGAGATTCCTCCTATCGTCGGAATGACAAAAATGCATCGGGTGACAAAAACGCGGAATGAGTGACCACGGATGCGCATCTGAACTGCTCGTACATACTTGTGTAACCCCGGTTGCTTGACCGTTTTCCGTTGGCGATTCCGGAGATGGCTATCAGTCCGTCTGGGAGACAAAGCGTTCATTTGGCAGCTTGGCGACCTAAAAACAGACAAGGCCATCGTCCAGATAGTCTGTATATATCTTAAAAAATCCATGATCGTACTTGGTTCTTGTTTACGTTCTCAGCAAGGAGGATTGCACTAGTTCATCGGACCTGGGTGACTTGCAAGGGGATGCAACGGCTTAGCGAACAGATTGGCTCAGTAATCACCAGATATTTATCAGTCGCTGGTTGCTGTAGTAGACTCCGCTGACCTGAGGGCCATTGCACCTCAATCCGGCTGATGCTGGCCGTGGGTCCTAAACCCATCAGTTGCGTGTAACTGTTGGTGATGCCGTAGCTTTCACCAGCCCGCACTTCCCGAACCAGCCGCACGCCATCGGTGCGATACACCACAATCTTGGCCCCTACCCCGTTAGTATTCGATTGAATCCCTTGCAGGGTGACGCCCACATAGTGGTTACCATTGGGCTGGGCAAGCCATAGGTCATCTTCGGCATCGGCCTTCGGATAATGGCTGGTGTATACATCCAGAAAGCCATCATGATTCAGATCGCCCACCGCAAAGGAAGCTGTCTTGATGGTGCCTAAGGCACCAGTCTGGAGGGTAAAGGTCTTATCGCCATTGTTACGCCAGAGTTGCGCCACCATATCACCCGATACCAGTACATCGACATAGCCATCATTATCAAAATCCCGCATGATGCCCTGCAAAGGGTCTACCACGCCCGTAATGCCGCTCTGGGTGGTAATGTCGGTAAAATGCCCTGTTCCATCGTTCTCCAGCAGCATGGTCGGCAATTCGTGGTTGGTTACCAGCAAGTCCTGATCCCCGTCATTGTCAATGTCTGCAAAGTCGGCTGTCCACGACTGACCGCTGATTTTGACGTTATAGGCAGCGGCTTCCTCGGTAAACCAGCCTGTCGGGTCCAGACTAAATTTGGCACCATTATTGATAGTTAGGTTACTAACGCGATCGTAGGTATGATTAATGAACAACTGATTGATTCGGCGCGGATCACCCGCATTCGCTGGCCCCATCGCCAGCATCGAGCATTTGGCCAGGTACAGGTCCAGATCGCCATCGTTGTCAATATCCGACCAAACCGATCCATAGTTACCCGAATTATCGGAGGTAGGTACTGTTTGCATATCGACCCAGTTGGTCACGGGACTGAACTTTCCGGTACGGTCATTCTTCCATATCTGGTTCAATCCTTTATCGTGACAGGCAAAGTAATCCAGCCAGCCATCGTTGTTAATGTCAACCAGATTGGCGGCCTGCATCCAAACGGTGGGGCTATTGAGGGTGTCAGCCACAAAGCCGGTTCCCCGGTTATAGAGCACCGTTATGCCATCGTAGAAACCACCGGTCAGAATATCGTTTCGGCCATCTTTATTGACATCACCAACGGTAGTCGAAATAGCCTGTACTTTCAATTTACTCAGCAACGTACTGCTGAAATCTCCCTGAGGAGATGGGTAGAGAATCGATAGTTCGTTGGTTTTGGAATTTAGTCGAATCACATTATCTCGTCCATCGCCATCGACATCTACCACCGCCTTCGACAGAAAGCCGACGAACGGGCGGTTGGGTAGTTTATCATTGGCATTAATGAAGGTAATCTGACCATAAGCCCAGCTCATTGTGCCACAGTACACCATCAATATGATTAACACCTTGCTCATAATGGACTTTTACAATTCAATTTTGAACTCTTATCTATATACGCATTCTATTTACCTCCATTTTGGGGGCTTTTGTTTACTTTACTGGCGATCAATGCAACTGGTTAAGGCTTTCTGGAAACATCGCCTTTCTCTATCACTACCCGAAAAATTACCAATCAAACCAGGATTTCCTGGGTCTTCTGCGATCAACCTGACTTGATTCTGAGGACAATTACCCTAGTCATGTGCCTCCATATGGCTGTAATGGCATAAATAGAGCGGTCGATACGCCTTTTCAGAGGCCAATCTTTCTCTTCAGCGAAGAATAAGTAATGCAGGCCGTAGCCTCCAAACAGCACAGACAAACAAAAACCGATTAATCGGCAGATCTGGCTTGGCAAACTATTCTTGTACGGGTAATTGCGGGTGGTTGTGAAGCCCGCTGTTGACGTACCTCTAAAAAAGCTCATACGCCTAAATTCGTTTAGCATTGGTGTCTCGAATGCTAACCATTAGAAACAAATAGTTCGCCACGGCTTACCCGACTAAGCCTTCCAGAAACATTCATTGGTATTTTTTAAACGAACATTATTGATTAGCAAACGAACAGTTGTTTATTAAAAACGAGGCTACCATGAGTCATTTCGCAGACAGCCAACTATGTTTTTTTATAATTAAAAATCTCGATTTTACAATGAACATCTCGATTAACACCATGAACCTTTACTATGGATATATAAAATCGCATCAACATAAATTACATTATGCTTTTTTGCTTCAATTTTTGTTACGTGAATACTAGTATAGGTGTACCTTTCAAAGGAATGAAAATTCGTTATCGATATCGGCAAAATCCGTTTCCTACTCCGTATTAAGTGTATCAGCATGGAATTGAAATACGAACAGTGCCTGTGAGGTTTTCACAGGCACTGTTCAGTTTAAAAGGCTTAAGAACGTATACTTTCGTGAGCCTACATTTGATTTTCGTAGTCGAAACCACTTAATAAACGAGACAATTCGTCTTTGGCCTGGTCGATAGCTGCCACTTCGCCCGTTTGACCAAACATATATTCTTCTACCAGGGGGGTTTTAAATACAGGTACGTTCTGAATGGAACTATCGATGACAGGTTCTGCCTGCGTATGATGCTGATCAGTCAATCGCGCCCGAATAGCAAAACCAATTGTCGAGGCATTCTGACCAATAGCAACCGCTAACGTGTCCTGTGGGCTGTATTTGTTCGCTTGATTGGTCGATATTTTCCACTCTATCAACGCACTCGCCAGGGCAGGAATCCAGCTATTTCGTATCGAGCGCGGAGCTATCAGACATGAACCGAATGCATTTTTGCTCCTGATCCAGCCCTGCTCCTGTAGTTCAATTGCCAGCTCACGAGTGATTTCTGGCTCTTTTTCGGAAAGCGATACTGTAAATAGCGTACGTAAATCGATTGCTATCTCCTCCACAAATAATCCAGACAACCGGCGATTTTTATCCTCCGGAATCCACTTCCTATGTAAACTTCGATGGTTGTCGGTCAGCAGTTCATCAAGCTCCTGATCCGTCAGGATGCGATTCGGTATAGCCCCTTTTCCCCGTTCATAGACCACTACTTTGTTATTTTCTGGTTTGCTTGATCGATCATGGGTCATCGCTTCTTTATCCATAACACTGGCCAGCAGGGGATGCAGAGGTTTAAATGCAGAAATGGAAAGAGGGCTACGACGTTTTAACACTTGTTTACCTCCGCCATTGGGAGCCGACATCCATCCGCCAAATAGTAAATCCGGAAACCGAGGATCACAGGCCGACAACACTTCACCTTCGGAAAGTAATTTCCCAGAGACCGACCAGACATAGGTTACAGGTCCCAGTGGCTGGTTTACCTGTAATGAAATGGCCTCCATGATGGATCGCTTCACCTGTTGGCCACTGGCATAGGGTTGTGACTTCTGAAATACGGGATCAAAATATCGTTTCTGGCCATCGGAAACGCCAAAAACAGTGTGGTTCGCTCGGCGGAGAAGCTTTAAAAAGACAAATGGGTTATTCATGGGTATAGATCATTAAAGATTACTGAATAGAATAGCATGCTCAATGCGAAGGAGGGTCAAAAAATACCATCGATAAGGAGGTGACCAGGCCAGCTGTTGTTGTTGAAAATGACTCCATGCATCCCGGTACTGAGCAGGAACAAGGGACATTAGACTCCCTATTAGTTGGGTAAGCCAATTGATCAACTTATGAGGCATTCGGGGTTCTTGACCTGTCAATTGATCGACCAACCGACGAGTCTGTTTATCAGTTGGAGAAATTTCCAGCACCAATTTGGCTAATTCCTTAGCGAATGAGTGGGCATCTGGATCATCCAATGCTTCCAAAATCCAGACATGACTACAGGCCCACGTATAAGTAATTCCTGTTTTTCCGATTACAGGATAGCTGGCCACTACATCAAATCCGCCTAAGAACGAAGCCACTAATTTTGGCTGAAGCGCTTTTAAACCTAGACTACCAGTCATGCAGGCAACCTCTAATTTAAGGGCGCCATCTATCTGCCAGAATTGAGTTTGGTCTGAATTGAATTGAGGGTAAAGGCGAGTCAACGATCCGTAGAACGAGCGTATTTGCCCTAGCTCCACGGGTACATAGCCTATTGTTTGGTTGGTTTGCCCGAATTTAGTTAGGTAGCAGGGCAGTTGATCAACCGTTTCAAAGGCGGGATGAAGTGACAAGGCATAAGCCAGTTGCAGCCAACTTATCCGGCTGATTCCGGTTTGGTCAGGCGTTAAGGGATCGAAACCAGCGAGTGGATCTTGGGATTGGTATCGGTCGGATAAGCGATGGAGAAGCCACTGCCCATTAAAACTTTCGATCTGACGTCCAACTAGATTAGCATAAGTCGATAACAAAAAGCGGTAAACGACCCAGCCTTCTCCAAGCATATCTAGTAAAAAAGAATCCGTTGTGAAAAGCGAGTAACCACCCTCAACGCCTATACCTAGCGGTCCACCTATCCAGGAAAGATAAGCTTCTTCCGCCGAATCAGGAATATAGCGCATCGTATTTACCTGGCTCGAGGTTGTTGCCCAAACCTTGACACGCCCAACAGAATCCAGTACTTTGTCGGCTCCAAGCCCAACGGCAGTTGATGCATTTACCCGACCTTTTTCCAGATCGCTTTTCAATTTTAGCAATGCCTGACGTCTGGCGGTTTGATTAGACTGCTGTTTTTGGATGGCTTCCAGATAGATAAATGATGAATTAATTACCCAGTACATCGTTTTATCGGGCGAATCGAAGAAAAGGGGCCAGAGCACTTCATCAAAAAAAGATTCGCTCGAATAGGTTGTCTTATGGTTCTTATTATACTGGGCGAGAAATATCCGGCCTATTTCAATTGCAATCATAACCAGGTATTTGTCAGTGAGCTGGGCAAAACACTCTGTTTTCCGGTAAGCAGCACGTAAATTGGTCTGCCATCATCATGGTATCCCATTGGTATGGCACCCGGCATAGCTACTACTACCTGTTTACATTCATACCCTATACGTTTATCGAATTCTTCCCCGGTTATAGATTCCACTACAGCCGATGGCATCAGTAAGTCTTCTCTTCGGGATAATAGGACGGGTCGGGTTTTAGCGATTTCGGCGTCATCCAACTCCGTAAATGCTAAGGTAAGTTCAGGGTATAGCAAAACTCCCCGTGTCAAGGTAGAGGTACCTCGTTCATACAGGTTATTGGTTTTTCTGTTAAATCCTGCGGTTTGGATTATCTCCTGCTGAAAACTAACGCCAGTAAAGGTTAGTCGGGAGCGGACAATCCGCCCGGTGTGAGACCCAAACAACGTACACTCGATCCCTTTAACAACAGACGGTGGGACGTAAAACGAGCTGACTGTTTGCTCATCTCGCAAGGCCGAAAATGGTTTGATAAAGGCAAACAATCCCCTATACTGAACACAATGAAGAATGCTATAGATAGCTGTCATGGTTCTACAGGCTCGATTGAGAGAAATTCAAGTGAACCAAAACCAATGCCCGTACTATGCCCTGCGCCAACATTCCAGCCAAACCTGATTTGCTCAACTGTCCCCATAATGGTGATAGGGCACAGCGATGCTTTCATATACATTCGTTGATACGTAACCCCCGTAATTCGCCGACTACAAGGTATTTGCGTATTGAATCGGACTTGGCAACCTTCAATTGGAAGCCCGGCTGCGGTAAGTTTCCGATGCATAACAGCCGTTAGTATTGTTGACGAACTTTCATCAGTATAATACGCATACTTTGGATGTTTACAGGTGGGATCACTATTCTGCCAATCTTTGAGTAATACAGGTGATCTTACCCTAAACGATGCCGAAAATTGTCTATTTACTCCATGCGTATCGAAATCAGATTGCTGCTCTATGTCGATACGCTCCACATACATTCCTCCGAATACTCCAGGCTGAGCCTGAATACCTTTGATCAGTCTTTTTAAAAAAATAGGGTCGTGCGAGGAAACAAAAAAGCTGGCCCCTTTTGGGAAAAAGCATCCCATTTGATCGGCATGGTCAAGACCAGTGTTCGTTTTAATTGGCCTAAGCTGACGCAAACCTCGTAGATGGCTAAACCCATATAATGATAAGGTGTCGTGGCTAGTATTAGGACCAAGCCACCGATGAAGTACACCCACTAATTTGGATTGGTAAGCGAATGGAATGGCCTTTTCTGATGAACTCAGGGTAATATGAATTCGCATAAGCTTAAGTCAACTAGTTAGTTAGTCAAGTACGTCTACCCATCCTTGCTTTACAGCCATCAGTACATCTTCGCGATTCAAGGCCGCCAGCGGAAAATGATGGATCTCGAAAGAGGCTTCTTCAAGAATCGTTCGCCAGTTTTTTTTGCTGCCACCTGACCTAAATACTCCGTTCAACTTATAGATATCAGGTTGTATCAATGCGCCACTATCGCGGCTGAAAGCCCGTGCAACGGGCCGGTTGAAAAGGATACAGGCATCCTGGCTACTTATTGTACTATAGGAATTGATCCGTAACCGACAGACAGGATATTTCGTTAATCCATTAACATGAAAAAGCCCATCCAATAAACTAGGCAGATAAGATACTACGCTCGAATTAAACTGCCAGCATTGATATTCTGATCGCCACTCCCCCTGGAGTGATTTGGCATCTTCTAGGAAAACAGGATGATAATAGCTCCAGACAAATACATTATCCTGATGCCGCTTAATTCGAATATGGTCTGAAAAGTCCATTGCTCACTAACGGGTTTACTAATAGATATTATGTAATAGGGAGACTTTATGAATATAGCTAAGGATGTTTGTTTACTACATCATGCTACTAGCCATGAAATCATTCACAATGGTTCGATAAGTTAATCCTATAGGTAATTTTCGATCGTCAATCCATATATGTTTACCGTCAAACCGTTTTATATGGACCGTATTGATGATAAACGACTTATGAACTCGAATAAACCCTTTTGTTGATAGTTGACTTTCTACTTCAGAAAGGCGGATGTTAATCAATTGGAAAGTATTTTTTATGTGTATTTTACAATACACGCCAAATCCTTCAATGTAAAAAACTTCATCCGTTGCTATGTGCTCAATGCGCCGTCCAGACTTAAAATAATGAGACGTTGTTTTCTGTAAAATTGAGACTGCCTTATCCGATCGCTCTTGTGGTTTTGGTATAGTATTTTTTAATGCACGGCTAATGCCCAACATTAATCGATCATAAGAGAAGTTCTTTTTAAGAAAATCAACTACACCCAGTTCGAAACACATGACCGCTTCCTCTATTAGCGAGGACACAACGACTACCGTTACATTAAAACTACTGATCGCCCTGATCAAATCTAGCCCTGATAGATCGGGCAGTTGTAAATCCAAGAAGACAATATCGAAGGAGAACTCACGACATTTCTCGATAGCCTCAAACGCTGTTGTTACCAATTGGTATTCATCAAAAAGCCGCGTTTCTTTAAGATTTCCTACTAAATAATCTACATATAAGGGGTCATCATCAACAATCAAACAAGAATACATTGTCAATTCAGTTTTAGGTGGATTAGTACTCTATATCATAAAATCATCATCTGCAATAACCTAGTAATAGGAATTATCATCAGCCAGAGTCAACTAACTAGGCATAGCAAAATTGATCTCTGAGTGACAGGGAACATGTGGCTCGCCATAAACAGCGATACAAATCAGCGCATGAGTAGAGTCGATTATATTGTCAATACTAAATCGACCCGTACCTTAAAAATTGAACGGAATGGTATATACGTCTTCCTGCAACCATACAGAAAACGTGAAACTGGATGCTTGAACAGGATAATCAGAAGGTATGCCTGTTTGTGCAGACGCTTTAATCACTACGCCTGCGCTCGGCTGGCAATAGGTAGCTCACGTGATATTGAAGCATAAATAATCTAGTTTTGGGTTAGTTAAACTGGTGGGTAATTGCAATCTGGAGCTGGTTTATGATGCCCTTGCTCTTATTTACTTGTTCTCAAAATGATCTACTCCAAACAAACAGAAATCTGTTTTATTAAGCGGAAAGCTTTATGATTAAGTTATTTAGATTCAGCATCAAGTGGTCGATAGCCAAATAGCTTAAGTACATTGATAAGATTCTCTATATGACGTTGAGGAATTGCCCGATCAATTGTAAGCAGGTTAAGTAATGTATTCTTTGGAACGCCTGAAAGTTCTTCAATAGCCTTCACTCGCATAACCTTACGTCGATTTTCGGTGAAAAAAGCTTTTATATTTTCGATTTCGTTCATATATCCATTGGAAGCCTGCCCAATGCTGCCGTAATTCCATAACAGCCTTTTGTATTAAACTTCTGCTATATAGAAGGTCTTGTAGCAGTCGACTATCATAAAAATTTACCACTATTAGGGCCTCTTTTATAAAAAGGTAGTTATCATTTCTGTTGAAATGACCACCAAATTGTTGAGTAATCATTGGTAATAATGCCGTCTTTAATGGCTTTCAGCTCCACCTAGTTGCGTATATTTCATGTAAATATGTGTACAATTATACACATATATTTTTTTTGTTTATTAACTAATACACCAAAGTCCATAGCCTGTTTTTTTATTTTTTTAAGAAAGTACCAATTTGTTTCACTGTAATATACCCTTCCCCTGTCTTCGTCGAGCTTCTAGAGCGGGGAGGGGGGTAAAGTACTACAGTATTTACATCCAGATACCTAATTGAAAAATTGGAACAATAAAGTGCATTGCTTGCGGTGCTATTCATAATAGAATACCGTTTGATCTTCCGATTTTGTTCATACAATAATCGTAGCAAAAAAAATCACGCACCTAATTTTCAAGCACTTACACTTATCACACATATTGTTTTGTAACAAAAAATCGATATTTCATATATTTAAAATGACATTTTCATTTAATATAAAATTCTAGTGCTGATTACTAGCATTAAGATGCCAATGATTCATACTTGTCGATGTCACTAGACATGGTCTCTTCCTAGTAAGCTTACATTGGTCCCCTTACTGGTTGGAATGATTGTTAACTTAATCAAAGTTGTATGTCACAAGTTTATTTCGAGTATATAGGCCAATAGGCACAAAACGACCTTGATTAGAAAACTCGCTTCGGTAACTGCATCGTAATCTGGCGAAACGCCTGTTCAATCCGTTGGCGCAACCCTTTCTTGCAGACTACCCCCCAATTTGATCAGGTCGCTGGCGATTACTTTTTGCTGAAAATTCAGCGAAATCTGCATACAGCTCTTCTGGCCCATAGTCCTTATAGCCTGCGCCTGCGTTGCCAAACACCCCTCCCCTCCTGGCAAGTCCAAGTGCATTATCTGCAACACCGTCACATCGACGAACAAACCAAGTAGAATGAAAAATTGAACTGTTGCTTGGCTAATCGAGAGCGACCAATCCGACCGGGTGACCAGAGCCATGTTATCACAAACGGCTACGGGAAAGGAATCGACCAGGTATTACTCACTCAGATTAAGTGCCTTAAAGAAATCAGCCATACAATTAGCTATATATATAGCATAGCCGATGCTTGGTTGCCTCCGAAGAAGCAAGAGGTACGGTTACTCTACGCTATGTCTTTTTTGCGCTCACATTAACCAGCTTTCATACAACTTAGATTAGATAGCAAGAAAACTTTATTCAACGGTGTTGCTTGAAGTTAAGGAATATGTCAAGCTTATTTTTCGTAGTCCTTTTGAAATCCTTTAGGTAGGGATATGTCCTCTGATTGCTCGCCACTTCGTATGACTGCCAAAAAATGGGTGCATTCTGCGAAATTTTCGAGCCATTTTTTAGTAAATTTTGGGTAGGAGCAATATCCCCATTTATTTGTAATGCAATCCTGACTGCAAGCTACTTTTGGGATTTGCGGTACTTCAATGTGGGCTTACTGTAATCCTATTTTTTCAACTCACCTGCATCTTGGTACAGCACTGACGAGGCCTACCTACAAGCAATATTCTAGTAACACTTTGTGGGTTTATGTGGTCTGAATGTGGAAAAAGCTAGCATTGAGCTCAGTGGGGCTGTTAGCTTAACACTAGCCTGTGATTATTTGCGAGTACAGACAAAGAAACAAAGCGATTCTGGTCTGGAAGCGCAAGTGACTATATCGCTCATTACTATCATGAGAAAATAGACTTGTTGCAGTGGGTTAACTTTGGTATATGCAACTTTTAATTAGCGATTTAAAGACAGAACGACAGTGGCGTTCAGCAACTGGTTTAGAGCAAAAACGATTTGATAAACTCTTATGGCTATTCGAAAAAGCCTACTGGATTTATTTGGCCAATCCATTGAGCAACGACAGGACGATTGCCTAGACCAACCTCGTTTAAATACCTATACCGACTTACTGTTTTTTACGCTACTTTCGCGCTCCGGCGCCCCAGTTAAAATCAGGCCTTACCTATGATCCACCCGAGCAGGATTGGTTTACACACCACCGGATTCGCTTGGATTTGGGCTATCAGGGATTCGATAAAGCCTATGACTGTCAATAGGTTATCATACTTAAAAAGAAGCCTCGCCAGCAGAACTTAACTGATGAAGACAAAGCTAAAAATAAACAAAAGTCGTCCGAGCGGATTTATCTGGGTCGCCGATGCGGTTGAACATTCGATTGGCGGCATAAGCGTTATCGAATTTTGTCTGACAGGTTGCGTATTCATAACTGTGGTTTGTACAATACAGGGGTGGAAGTATGTACCGGGCTTTGGAACTTCTATCTGACTAACTAACTCAGTGTCACCGTTGCAATATATCCAATTGACGATAAAGCTGCGTGATTCACAGCGACGAAGCAGGCTCAGGACTAATTTTAGTCGTCGTATTATTGGACGAGCTGGAGACCTCGCCCGGCTCACGGCGGCCATTTAGAAGAAGCCCGCCAAGGCCGAGTAAAGCATATACACTGAGTATAACGGCAGGAAGAATACCTATTCCATGATCTGTCTGCCCCGACCCATCCAGAAATAGGGATACAATTGATAAGCCAAAACCACCTCCAATGAAATAGGCAGTAGTATTAACCCCCGATACCAACCCGTGATGAACTTCCGGGATGGGTTGCAGGGAAAGTACCGTTAAACCAGAAAAGCTCAACGCAATACCTATACTATTGACTCCCAAAAGAGATATCAGCAATACAACAAGTGGATGGTCGGTCGATTGGATATAATAGGTTAAGCATAAAGTACCAACTACCAGCGAGGCCATTCCCAAAATAGCCACCTGCTTTATAGAGAATCGTTTCAGCAATACGGGCAGTAAATATTTTCCGGCTAAGGCCGAGAGAAGGCTGAAGGGAAAAAGCAGTAAGCCCGCATACGCTGCGCTCAGTTGTCGATCCTGTTGCAAAATCAGCGAAATCAGGAACAGGTAGCCCGTAAAGGTAGCGCCAAGCATGGCCATAACCGTGATTGGGGTTAGGGAGCGGTTAAGGACTGGAAACGAAATCAACGGAAAAGCCTGAACGCTGTTTCGCTTAATAAACAGCATTGCACCACCGGCCACCACTAGGCTTAACAGGAGTAGTAAATAACCTTGATTCGCCCAGTCGCCTAGTTCATGGACCACATACGACAAGGCCGTGATAACCAACGTCAGCAATAACCCGGATGGGATATCGGGCAAGGGTTCCGTGCGAGCCGCGTCTTTGGGAAGATACCGGAAAGCCAGCAATAAGGTGAGCAAAATAACCGGAACATTAATAAAAAATACCCACTGCCAGCCAAACCAGGCCGCAATTAAGCCGCCAACCGATAAACCACTACCCGATCCAAGCGCGGCAAATGAACTGAAAATACCAATTGCCTTACTGCGAGCATGGGGTTCTGTAAACGCGTGTGTAACAATCGAAAGCGCAGAAGGCATTAATAAGGCAGCGGCAACACCCTGGATAGTCCGGAAAATGAGCAGCCAAACAAACGATCCGGCCAACCCTGCCCCAAGTGAAGTGAGCAGAAATAATGTAGAGGCCACAAGAAAGATTTTTCGCCGGCCTATGGTATCCGTAAGACGTCCTCCCAGAATGAGTAGCCCACCATACAGCAGCACATAGAGCGTCTGTAGCCATTGTACCTGATTAAAAGACAGCTTAAACCAGGTTTGAATCAGCGGCATGGTTAAGTTGACAATCGCAATATCTAACGCTTCAAAAAAGACACTGACCGATGCGATAAGCAGGGCTAATTTGGGTCGGAGTATAAGTGTCATAATGACCAATTGTTTTCACAAAAGAAGGAATAGTAGCATAGAGATAAAAAAACTGTATGATATTTAGGACAAATACTTCTTTTTTACCCATTATACAGAACATCTGATTGATTCCACTTTTCTTTTATGAGCCAAACAGAACAGCCCAATCGAGCCGTTATCGAGTTAGACGAAAAGGATTACGCTATTTTGCGACTGATACAGGACAATGCCAAGCTTACCGTGCGGGAGATCGCTTCGCGCATTCACCTGAGCCCTACGCCCACCCACGAGCGAATCAAACGACTCGAACAATTGCAGGTCATTCGGCAATACGTGGCCTTAGTGGATAATCGAAAAGTAAACCGGAAAGTCATGGTGATTTGTCAGGTGGCCCTGAAAGAGCACGATAAACAAACCGCCCACGCTTTTGTGAATGGCATTATTGGGTTTAAAGAAGTGGTCGAATGCTACAACGTATCAGGAGACTATGACTTTATGCTCAAAATTTTAGCCGAGAGCATCGAAAGTTATCATGACTTTTTCATCAATTATTTGGGTGAGGTTAAAGGCATCCAAAAGGCGAAAAGCGTATTCGTTATGGATATCATTAAAGACTCTCATGAAGTGGTGTAATTGTTATTCTGATAAAGGGTGTTTTTGTCATTCTGACGAAGGAAGAATCTTAATGTATCTTTATTCTCAGGTAAGTAAGCGTTAAGATTCTTCGCAGAATGACAAAAAGCACGATCAACTAAAACGTATTTGTAAGATACCATTAGTAGAGTATCAGCCGTTTCTACTCCTATGTATTGACTACCTCCGAGCCTCTATTGGTCATGAAATTATGGTTAAAAATAGTCTACTCACATTGATTGCCTTTACTTGCCTAAGCAGCACTACCCGGATCATTGATCCGCCGGGACAAACAACTACACGGCATCTACGAGCTGAAAAGTCAGTTACCATTAACTTGCGGGAAGAATTTCAGACCATCCACAGTTTTGGTGCATCAGACTGCTGGTCGGCTAAGTTTATTGGCAAATGGCAGGATGAAAGCAAGAAGAACCAAATTGCCGATCTGCTCTTTAGCCTGGATACGTTGCCTAGCGGTCAGCCTAAGGGAATTGGTTTGTCCTTATGGCGGATGAATATTGGGGCGGGGAGCTATGAACAAGGCGACAGCAGCCGTATTAGCGACATTTGGCGCCGGGAAGAATGTTTTATGGATAGCCTGGGCCATTTCAACTGGACTAAACAAAGCGGCAGTCAGTGGTTTTTGCAGGCCGCTCGGCAACGGGGAGTACGCTATACGCTGGGCTTTACCAACTCACCTCCCGTACAAATGACGAAAAACGGCAAAGCGTTTTCGGCGGGAGGCAAATCCATTAACCTTAAACCGGGTGCGACGAATGCTTTCGCAGATTTTTTAGTGAAAGTGGCCGAGCATTTTAAATTCGATTACCTGAGTCCTATCAACGAACCGCAGTGGGACTGGACAGCCGGGAAAAATGGCCGAGCCGGGCAGGAAGGCTCCCCCGCCGAAAATGCCGATATTGCAGCCGTCACGAAAGCGTTATCGGCAAAATTGGCAGCCCAAAAAGCCCAAACGACCGTAGTAACCGGTGAAGCAGGGCAGCTCAATTTCCTCTACGAGAAAGCAGAAAGTGGTCGTGGGAATCAATTAGATTACTTTTTTGCCTCAAAACAAGAAGCTTCCATTACCAAACTCCCCAACGTTGAACCGATTTGGACGTATCACAGCTACTTCACCACCTGTTCAGATTCAGTATTAGTAGCTATGCGACAGAAAGTGGCCCAACGCGTTAAAGCAGTTGGCAATCCGATGCTCTGGCAAAGTGAGTTTGGCGTTCTGGGCGACATCTGTGGCCGTTACAACGGTAGCCCTCGCCATACAGACATGGACTATGGCCTCTATGTTGCCAAGGTCATTCATAACGACCTAACTGTGGCCAATGTAACCTCATGGCAATGGTGGCTGGCGATCAATCCATATGATTATAGTGATGGACTGGTATATATCAATGGGCCGGATGGTAACTACAAAAAGCATGACAACGCTCGACAAGATGGCCAGGTGCTGGACTCCAGGCAACTGTGGGCTTTCGGTAACTATGCCCGATTTGTGCGCCCCGGCATGAAGCGTGTAGCCGTCCATCTGGCCAATAGCGACCCCAAACAAGAGGCTAGTCAGTGTATGATATCGGCCTATAAAGATAGTCGTACTAAGAAGATCGTGCTGGTTTGCATCAACATGACCGCTGATCCACTAACCCTGCCGCTTCGTGGCTTGACGATTCGTCATGGACGATTTGACTGTTATAAAACAACTGAAACCCAAACGCTTGCCAAGTCTATTGTTCCTTCTAACCAGATCCAGCTCGAGCCCAAGTCAGTTGTAACGTTAGTGGGTCAGTATAACTGATTTACGAAATCGATCTCGCCGGGTTAAGACCCAGCGCAAAAACAAAGAATTCATGAACTGCACCGGGTTTTTAACCCGGTGAGAATGGAAAACTTACAATCCTCAATCAGCGCGCCCTTTTGCTCCATAGCTTAGTGAAACGAGCAACAATAACAGGATTATGAATCCAAAAGCGATGGCCAGGGAAAAATGATGGGCAATAAACCCTAGTAAAGCCGGACCAGCCAATAATCCAGTGTAACCCATAGTCGTAATGGCAGATATGCTGACTGTTGGAGCGATACCAGACAATCGGCCAGCCGCACTGAAAAATACCGGAACAACATTAGCCACTCCCAGGCCCATTAATGTAAAGCCAAATAGAGCTCCCATTACCCAAGGACTTAAAACAGCAAGGCCCAATCCGGCGGCCCCAATCAAACTACCTCCTACCACCACCGTTTTACTGTTTAAGCGTGCTACCAGTTTATCCCCTACTAATCGCATTATGGCCATAGCAACAGAAAAGGCGGCATAGCCTGCTCCCGCAAATGCTGGTTCAATTTGTTTGACATCCCTAAGAAAGACGGCACTCCAGTCGAGAATAGCCCCTTCAGCCAGGAAAATGGCAAAACACATCATGCCTAAGAACACTACACTACTGTTCAACCAACTAAACTGTCGATTGCTTTCCGCCGGTTTCTCGTCGCCAGAAAAACGAGCAATCGCTTGTCGTTCAATAGACAACGGAAACAAGTCTTTGTATTGGGTAAGGGTAATAATGATCATTAACGCAGCTATACTACCAATAGCATAAGCTGGATTAAGTCCCAACTTAATCAGAAACCCCAGTCCGAGGGAACCGAACAATCCTCCAACACTAAAAAGGCCATGTAGAGACGACATAATCGGTTTTCCGTACAAATTCTGTACTTGTACACCATGCGCATTCATTGCTACGTCAACAGCGCCAATGCTAGAACCAAAGACAAACAACGCTATCGCCACAGGAACGACAGAGGGTAACAGGAGCAACAACGGCAGGACGAGCGCCATGAGTAGTGCGGCACAGGCCATAACGATACGACTCCCAAAGCGACCAACCAGCCAACCCGAAATAGGCATCATCAGCATGGCACCTCCACCTAATAACAATAATAATAAGCCCAGACTGGCGTCGTTCAAAGCTAAACGATCTTTGGCCAGAGGAACCATCGGAGCCCAGCTAGACATGCCCAAACCGCAAACCAGAAAAATTAACTGGGTGGCTCTTCGGGCCTTTAACAATACGTGTCCTGATGGTATAGCGCTATCCATTACGTACTAAGCAAAATCTAATTGTGAGCACCAAATGTATAAAACAGCTTCTAAAGAATACCGAGTCTTCCGCTCATGAGTAACTTCAAGCCAGTTGCCAGTTTGGTTTTGGAGGCTCCTCAGTAGCATTCAGTAAATAAGTATCTTGCGTACAATTTAAACCGAATGGTGGATACTGCTCAGCATACGATCGGGTAAGGCGACAAATACTGACCAGGGAAATTCACAAACAGGAAGGGATTTGATAATGTCTATACCAGAAAGTGACGGCTTTCTCTTTGGTGATTCACTTATGAATGCCATGCCCGGCAAGCACCTGGTGCTACTGCCCGATGCGCCAAACTTTACGATTGCGGCCGTAACCGATGCGTATCTCGACGCTTTTGGTATCCAGCGCGAATCGCTGATAGGAGCCAACTTATTTGAGGCATTTTTGGGTGACCAACGTGATGATGAATTGGCCCGTCAAATCAGCCAGTCACTAACTCAGGTAGTACAAACCAAACGGCCTCATGTCATGGCCAACCAGCGTCATCAGTGGACCGATCAACAAACGGGCAAACTTACGTGGCGAACCTGGCGTCCGGCCAGCAAGCCGGTTCTGGATAGCTGTGGAGAGGTTATCTATATCATTCATACGATTGAGGATAGTGCCAGTGCCGAGGAGCTACTAAAAGTGGCCAAAGCCAACCAGTATCAACAAACCCTGCTTAATTTAATGAAAGAACCGCTGCAGGTTCTTCAGCCCATTTTCGAAAATGGGGAAATCATCGACTTCCGGTTTAAACTCACCAATCAGGCCTATGCGTCGTATGCCAATACAACTCCTGAACAATTGCAGGGTAAAAAAGTAGGCGACGTTTTTCCCGGCTACTTCGAAACAGTGAGTTTTACGAAGCCCGTAGAAACCTACAAAACGGGTCAGTCACTTACGTTCGAAATCCACTACGATAAAGATGGCCTGGACCTTTATAATCTAATGAGTACGTTTAAAGTGGATGATGAAGTGGTCATCTACTTTACTGATTTTACCCGTCTGAGGCAATTGCAATTGCAGCTTGAAAGCAAGATCGACGAGTTGAAACGCTCCAATGAAAATCTACAGCAGTTCGCTTACGTGGCTAGCCATGATTTGCAGGAACCGTTGCGAAAGATTCAGTCCTTTGCCGATTTACTCAAGAATCAGTATAGCAATCAGTTAGAAGACGGTGCCAGTTTTCTGGACCGAATACAGGCATCGGCGGGGCGGATGTCTGTCCTTATTCGCGATCTGTTAGCCTTAGCCCGCATTTCCACCTATCAGGAAACCACAGAGCCAGTAGAGCTGAAAAACGTTATTGACTCGGTCCTGGCTGACTTAGAGATTCGTGTTCAGGAAACAGGAGCGATAATCGAGATTAAAGAGCCGTTACCCACACTGTCGGGCGATTCTGTTCAATTAGGTCAACTGTTTTTGAACTTGATTAGTAACGCCATCAAATTTCACCGGGTAGGCCAAAGCCCATTAGTTCGGATCAATGCCTGTCAAATCGGCGCCAGCCAATTGCCAACCTCCATTAGTCACATTCGATCTGCTTCAACCTACCATTGCATCAGCATATCGGATAATGGAATTGGTTTTGAAGAAAAGCACACCGAACGCATTTTTCAGGTGTTTCAACGCTTACACGGCCGAAACGAATTTGCCGGAACAGGCGTCGGGCTGGCCATCTGTCAGAAAGTAGCCCTTAATCATGGTGGAGCTATTACAGCCACTAGCCAACCAGGGCAGGGCGCAACTTTTTTCGTGTATTTACCCAAATAATCTCACGTCATAAATCCCTCTACTCACACGATGAGTATATTTAGAGTAGACTTTTAGGTCTACCAATCTATTTTGCCTGGGCGATAGAATCCAGGAGCCAACACAGTGGCCTAATCAGAAGTTAATCAGAATAAGCCTTTCGTTGTGAGCCGTGCCACGGTTTAATAAGAGGCCACAACTAACCGTGGCACGGCTCACAGCAAACTTTTCTGCAAAAACTCGAATCAGTTTCTCTCTTTATCGATGAATGAACTTGACCAATCAGAACAATTTTTAGCGGGTGGTGGCGAAATGGGTGAGCTGATTCGTTCGATGGATTGGTCGACCACTCCGCTTGGCCCAGTTGCTACCTGGCCCCAAAGTTTACGTACCTCCGTTAGTTTGTGCCTTTCCTCCACATTCCCTATTCTGATTGCCTGGGGTCCCGAAACGATTCAGATTTATAACGATAGCTACCGACCTATCTGTGGCGCCAAACATCCGGAATCGATGGGGCAGAATTTCCGGATTTGCTGGGAAACAGCCCTCCCTGTTGTAGGCGATGCGTTTACGCGTGGCCAACAGGGCGAGGGAACTTATATCAAAGACCAGCGCATGTTTCTGGATCGATATGGGTATCTGGAAGAGGCTTTTATGACGTTTTCCTTTGCGCCTATCCGGGATGAAAGTGGTCAGGTAGGTGGCATTTTTCACCCCATTACCGAAACAACCGATAAGATGCTCAGCGCCCGTCGAACGCAGGTGCTTCGCGATGTGGCGGCCCGCACGGGTCAGGCCAAAACTAACCAGGATATTTATACGAGCCTGACGGCTGCCTCGGCAGATTTTGCGCTCGATTTACCCTTTCTGTTGATTTATCAAATTCAGGAAGAACAAAGCCAGGCTTATCTGAAAAGCACAACTGGATTATCGGCAGAGCACCCTTTCCCAGTAGGATTGACTGAGTTGGATGTGGCCCAGACAGACTGGCTAACCGATTTACATCAGCCCTTAGTGATTGAGCAACTTGCTGAACGGATCGGCTCGTTGCATGGCGGTCCTTACGAGGAGTCTCCACACACGGTTGTTCGTTTACCCATCCTGCTATCGACCAAAGAACAGCCGATTGGCTTTTTGCTGGCGGGAGTTAGTCCACACCGGGCGCTGGATGCCGATTATCTCAACTTCTATGCTCTACTGGCCAACACGATTAGTACGGCCTTCTCCAACGTACATGCCTATCAGGAAGAGCAAAAAAGAGCCGAAGCACTAGCTGCTATCGATCAGGCCAAAACTGCCTTTTTTAGCAACATCAGTCACGAGTTCCGTACACCACTAACCTTGATGCTGGGGCCGCTGGAAGAATTGCTTCAGGATACAACCGTATTGGAATCGCCTTACAAAGCGCCTATAGAAGCAACCCATCGGAACGCGCTTCGCTTGCTCAAGTTGGTCAACAACCTGCTCGACTTCAGTCGAATAGAAGCCAGCCGTGTGAAAGCCAGCTTTCGTCCGGTTGATCTGGTCGCTCTCACGCTGGACTTGACCAGTAGTTTTCGCTCGCTAATCGAACGGGGAGGTTTACAATTTGTTGTTGACTGCCACCCATTGCCATCGGCTGTCTATGCCGATACAGAGATGTGGGAGAAAATTGTCCTCAATCTGCTATCCAATGCCTTCAAATTTACCCTACAAGGCAGTATTCGAGTCGAACTTGCAGCTGAGGGGAATACTGCCGTTCTGCGGGTTTCGGATACTGGCGTTGGCATTCCTGATCGGGAAATTCCGCATATGTTCGAGCGATTCCACCGCGTAGAAAATGCCGGTGGTCGCACCTACGAGGGTAGTGGCATTGGGCTTTCGCTGGTTCATGAACTGGTACGACTCCATGCAGGCAGTATTCGGGTGGTCAGTGAGGAAGGAAAAGGGAGCACGTTCATCGTCAATATACCGTTAGGCAAATCTCATCTGCCCGCTGGCCAGGTAGTTGAAGACAAGCCAAGCCATACAATGAGCCGCTTAGCCGAATCCTTTATTCAGGAGGCTAATTCCATATTAGACGAACCAAGCCCTTCGGCTTCAGAAGAGGCTCTCTCCGAAGAGTTTACGGAGAATAAGGCCGTCAAGATTCTGATTGTGGATGATAACGCCGACATGCGGGCGTATCTGACTCGTTTATTAGAACCATCATTTACGGTGTACGCGGCTCTGAATGGGGTCGACGCACTTCAGCAGGTAGCTGGTATACAGCCGCAACTTATTCTGAGCGACATTATGATGCCGGTGATGGACGGTAGCCAATTACTCCACCACCTCAAACAAAATCCAGCCACGGCCCATATTCCACTGATCTTTCTGTCGGCACGAGCCGGGCAGGAAGCCCGAATTGAGGGTTTACAGGCAGGAGCCGATGATTATCTGGTCAAACCTTTTTCAGCCCAGGAGTTGCTGACTAAAGTGCGGGCCCAGATAAACCTGGAACAGTCGCGCAGGCAGGCCGAAACTCGGCTCCGAAACCTGGTTCAACAAGCACCGGTGGCTATGCTTCTAGTTAAAGGGAACGAGCTGGTTATCGAGTTGATCAATCAGGCGATGCTCGAGCTTGTTCATCGCGAAGGCGATGTTTTGGGTAAACCCCTCCTGGCAGCCCTACCCGAACTGAGCGGCCAACCCTTTGTCGATCGGCTTTTACAGGTATATGAAACGGGTATACCCGATCAGGGCTGGGCAGTGCCAATTTTGGTTCAGCGGAATAACAAGCTGGAAGAAGCTTACTTCAATATTCTGTTAACGCCTTATTACGAAGGGACGAAACTAACTGGGGTTCTGGAAATATGTACGGAGGTTACCCAGCAGGTGTTAGCCAGTCAGGCTTTAGCACAAAGCGAAGCTAGTTATCGTCAGCTTTCAGCTGAGTTGGACAGGCAGGTACAGCAGCGAACGGCGGAGTTACAGGCATCGGTTCATGACCTACAGCGCTCAAACGATAACCTACAAACGTTTGCTTACATTGCATCCCATGATTTGCAGGAACCTTTACGAAAGATCCAGTCATTCGGCGATTTACTCCAACAGCGCTATGCAGAACAGTTGGGGGATGGAATTGATTATTTACAACGCATGCAGGTCGGAGCCAACCGCATGTCTACCCTGATTCGGGATTTGTTGAATTTTTCCAGAATTTCAACTCGGCAGGAAGCACCCTCTCAAATTCCACTGACAGACCTTGTTCATACCGTACTGGCCGATCTGGAGGATATGATCAATGCGTCAGGTGCGCACGTACAGGTAAATCCATTGCCAACTGTGCTGGGCGATCGCTCCCAATTAACCCAGTTACTACAGAATCTGTTGTCGAACGCGCTCAAATTTCACCGGAAAGATTTATCTGGCCTCCCAATAGCGCCAGTTGTTTCGGTAACTGCTCACCTGGTCAATGCGACCGAACTCCCCACCCAAGTTAGACCTTTTCGGGCAGCTACAACCTACCACCGGATCGATGTTGCTGACAATGGTATTGGTTTTGATGAAAAGTATTTGGATCGTATTTTCCAGATATTTCAGCGGCTGCACAGTCAAAGCGTCTTTGCAGGAACGGGTATTGGTTTAGCCATTTGCGAAAAGGTAGTGGCTAATCACGGAGGAACTATTACGGCTACCAGCCAACCGGGTCAGGGATCTACGTTTAGTGTATATCTACCCGCCTGATTAGCACACAATGTGGTTTTATAAATTAATCAGGTAACTATCCTGTATTAATTTTCACTAAAAATGGGGAAAGGCAATGATGTCAAAGTTGCCAAACTGCACGAAAGGATATGTGTTTTCTTTAACTTTGACTTATGAAAACAACGTTGTTATTTCTCGTTCTTGCCCTGACAGCCTGCACAGGGAAGAAAAAAGAGTATAAAGAGCCGCCTGTTGGCATACGAGTTACGCGGGAGCCGAATGGCAAAATTGTCTCCGTTCCTGATAGTTCAAGAAGGGATAGCCTTTAACCACAAGGTTGTGTTAAAAAATTAACTTTAGTAGCGTTTCGGCAACGATGATAAAGAGCGAAGCTGTAACGGATAGTATAAGCGTCCAGGGGCCGGGCAAAATCGATTGTCTGTTCATGTTTATTAACGTTGAGATAACAAATAAACATGAAATTATTATAAATGTTTAGGCGATAGTAATAAAAATAGACCTTTATATTCTACTGCTCCTGTTAGAAATAAAAATGGCAGCTCCGGTAGTGCATAGAGAAGCCAGAAATAAAGCTCCTATTATTGGGTAGCTAACCTGCTTTAAATACAGCGAAACAACTGTGTAGCCGAAACAACTGATGCCTATTAATAAAAAGAAAATAGTCAAGGTTCGATAAAAGAGGTTCATAGTTCTGGAAGTCCTTTACTAAATAAGCCCCCACCAGCATTGACTGGCAGGGGCTGTATTACTAAGGATAGCTACTAAAATGGATGTAATAAGGAAGATTTAATGTGGTGTTTTTTTTATTTAAAGTAAATAATAAGTTACCAATATAGCAAATAGATCAATAAAAATTCAAATAAAGATAATAATCAAACCAGCATAAATCCTACTCCAACGCTTTTCACACCGTAGCATTAATACGCTTCCAATTTAGATTCTAGAGATTCTTTTGATTCTATTAATAATTAATATCTAACCCATCAAGTAGAATCAAAAGAATCTCTAGAATCTACTTTGCTAAATCACTAGTTAAAAATAATGCAGGCTTTCACTGGATTAAACCAGTAGAATTCTGCATTATTTTTTTTGTATGCTACAATCGATCTTGCTGACCAACTTTTACAAACCTTGATTCTACTCTACTTTTATGGCCTTTCTCCGTACGATTTCCCGAAGCGAGTTCCTCAAAACAAGCGCCCTTGCTCTTTCTCTGCCCATTCTGAGTAAACTGGATGCTAAGGCGGCTCCGCTAAAAAACGTTGGCCTACAACTCTATACGGTCCGAAATGAGATGGAGAAAGACGTAGAAGGTACGCTGAAAAAGGTAGCGGCTATTGGCTATACCGAAATAGAAATAGGTGGCTACTACGGTAAATCTCCCAAGGAATTCAAGGCCTTTCTGAGTGGAATGGGGCTGAGTGCGCCAAGTCTCCTCACCATGACGAGCACAATGAAAACCGACTGGCAGAAAACCGTCGACCAGGCCGCTGAAGCTGGACAATCGCTCATAGGATGCGCCTATTTAGCCCCCAATGAACGTAAAACTATTGATGACTATAAAAAGCTGAACGAGTTATTCAACCGATCAGCAGAAGTATGCCAGAAAGCCGGGCTTCAATTTATCTACCACAATCACGACTTTGAATTTCAACCCCTAGACGGTCAGATCCCCTATGATCTACTTCTAAAAGGAACTGACCCTAAATTGGTTAAACTGGAACTAGATATATACTGGTCAACAAAAGCAGGGCAAGATCCGGTAGCGCTATTCAAGCAAAACCCAGGTCGTTTCCCAATTGTCCATTTGAAGGATATGGAAAAAACAGCCGAACGATCCTTCGCACCAGTAGGTACAGGTTCCATTGATTTTCAGCGAATTCTGGATGCGCGCAAGATTGCGGGTATTAAACACTATTACGTTGAGCAAGACATCTGCAAAGTTCCCCCGCTGGAAGCCATTGCCATTAGCTTCCAAAATGTTAAGAAGCTTAATGCCTGATAATGAATATCAATTGAGGCTTTTACCTGCTGGCAGCAACGATCTATGCCAATAAGGAGTATTGGTACTAAGTGATAATCTTTAATAGGTCCTACAGTCGTCATCTGCTTTGGTGACGACTGTTTTTTATGTATTTACTATATCAAACTACAGGCGTAAGAGAATCACATATTACTCTGATTAACAATACGATACTTTCATGAATGAAAAACGCCAGCCCTACAAGAACTGGCGTTTGGGCAATATCCACACCATCCCTACCTAAGTAGGAGACAACAATAGTACCCAGAGCTTTCCCGAATGGGCTATTGGCAAGCCATATACTTTTTATAACAATACGCTATAGTCCTACTATGCCTAGTTAAGTTGCGAGATAGTATCTGAATGCGGTTTGTGACGATTTGACTCCTCGGCAATAGCCGTAAAAAACGCCAGTCCCAATGAGACTGGCGTTATCTATATTCTATCCACACCATTCGTGCGCCAAAGCGCACCTAATAACTTCATGCAACTTACGGCATACTGAAGTCAAGTTCATTAATATAAAATTAAAAACGCCAGCCTCAGTAAGGCTGGCGTTTTTTGTACCTAATCCATTCTACACATGAGTGAGGAATAATAGTAGTACGTACAAAGAACACGAACAGGCTATCAGGATCTATCGTTTCACACAGGTCGCTATCTACATCCCCTCTATTAAGTCTTATAGCTGTATAAATGGGCCCGCTGATCATTGTAAAAACGCTGACCTCAAACGAGCCATCGTTTACAGATTATTTCCAATGAATAATTAAGTTTACATTTAATAATTACCAAAACAAAATAAGAAATAAATATCTACATTTGGTAACACATCGATTAAACAGTTCAACTAACTAATATATGTTGATTTTAACCGAATTGGAATTTTGATTCTAATCTGAAGTTCATGGCATCTTGATTTGGTAGGCTTTTAGTTATCAAATACGCACGAAAACATCATTTTTTAGAGAGTTAAGCATATATATGAATTCTAAGGAATCGAAAACACGTTGATTTACGTATAGTAGTCAATCCATGAAACTGTTTTCTCTATGCTCTATCCAGCAACACAGGTCATTGCTCCACTAGGTTACATTGTTTACTTACTACAGCAGATGCGTCTGAGAAGGATCAATTAATTGACAAAAATCAGTACAGAAGACTAGTACTCGTCCAATTTAGTTTCTATAGATTCCTTGGATTCTATCGTCTTTGATTATCAGTACAATAGGATCAACCGCGCGGGCGGCCCCGAGAATCTATAGAATCCCCTGGAATCTAGTTTGCCAAAGCACTAGTATCGACTTTAAACTAACTGCAGACAAGGTTTATACCTAACTCTTAAAACCCTCTTTTCCTCTAAACTCTAGCTTAAATCAGTAATAGCATGTTTACGTTGATGACTCAGGTTACAGCTCAGAATACGCACATCCAATCACTTACCTTTTGTGATGATGTCTCGGATATTGATTATGCATTTGCCCGACTGGAAGGATTATTTCAGCAGGTGTTATTCATCAACCCTGGCAATGCTCGTTTATTGCAGGCGTGGGTGATTTTGGATCAACAGGCCAGACCTAATTTAAAGCAACTTACTGCTGACAGCACCGGGGTAATCTCCAGAAAAAGGATTTTTATTTCTCTCCAGGAAAAGATTAGCCATGCAGTGGATTTGATATAGCATGACAGCTATCAAAGTCGTTATCTTATACTTGGCCTTTTGCTTAACGTGGTGCCACGGTTTTTCAATAGAATCGTAGCACCACGTTAAGCGAAAGGCCTAATTCTATTTCGCCGGAAAATTCCCTGTTGACGTAGTGTTGAAATGAATAAAAAAATGCCCCTAGAAAGTGCCTGTGGGCATTGTTAACATACTGTTAGAAATCAAAAACCGCGTTTACAGGCTGTAAACGCGGTTTTTGATTAAAGTTCGTGGCTTTATAGGGACTCGAACCCCAACCAACAGTTCCGAAGACTGTGATGCTATCCATTACACCATAAAGCCATTGCGCAAAAGTAAGCTTATTTAGCAGATTTAAGGCATAGGCAAACTCAACAATTTCAATTTGAGTCGATATTTAGCAGAAAAGCGGGACCGCATCGATCTGATAGGGACTCTTGTTGGATACCACCCCATCCTTTTTAGCCTACGAAACAAAAATCCCGATCAGCAATTGCCAACCGGGATTTAGGGACACCAAATTATTAATTATAAAACTATCAGCCTGAATAGGGCAACACTCAGGCAGGTCGAGATAATGAATATTGATCCCCAGGTTAGTATGTTTACCAGATCAACTGAAAGTATGCGTGAGCGATTCATGTAATGTAGAGGTTATGGCGATAATAGTAGGCATACATACCGTATAAATACTTAGTTTCTTGATTGAGTATTTTTAACAGTTTTTTAATGATAAAAACCTTATAATCAGAGATTATAGTAAGATATAACTACAAAAAAATATAACAGAATAGCTTCTTCTTTCGAAAGTTACGTTCACTCATAAGATTTTTTGGTCAATGGCGTTCTAACTAAGTCGTCAGGCAGTTATGTTAAGCCGTCAGATTGCACCAATTAGCCTATATAGTATATTTGCGAGAAACCTTCTCTTTCATGAAAAGCGGTCTTTACCTATTCCTATTGTTATTGTTGGCCACTGCCGGTTATTCGCAAAGTGACAAAATCCCTAAAGGGGCAAATCGAATTGAAGTCTCTACTACACTGTCCGATTCTGCCTTATTCGATATGATTTCCTTTAGACTCGAATCGGTGGGCTTTTTTATTGAACAGTCAAATCTGGAAAAGGGCTATATCATAACAGAATATAAAAACGTAAGTAAGCCAGATACGGACCCTATCTCTATAAAAGTTATTGTTGGTATCAGCGGTAATAAGGCTGTTTTTAGGGGCCAGGGAGATGCTGAAGTTCTAGGCTATAAGTATACCAACGTGCCCCTAGTCTATAGAGGGTCAGGGAGTGGGGTCGAAAAGAGCGGTTTTGTTTCCTTAACTGAATTGGTAAAGAAAATATCAAAAACGATAGGAACTTCCAGTATCAATTACTTAACCGGTAGTAATTAGAATGGGGTTTCAAATGCGAAAACCAGCCAGGATTGGTTAGAAGTAACAAGAGGTTAAACTCACTAAAACCAGTATTTCCAAAGCCATTGCCCCAGAAGCCATAGCCCAACAGCCAGGATAGCTAATAAAAGTGTCCACGGGCCGGGATCAGGCCATTTTGCTCGCTTCATTTTGTTTTGACTTGCCTCAATTTCAAGCAGTCACAAAAAATGAACAATAAGAAACCGGTTTGCCTAAAAAAGCAACCTCACCGCTATGTACAGCAAGACCAGCACAATGGCAATAGCCAATGGCCAGGCACCTGGTAGTAGTGGTTTTTTCATAAATGAGCCGCGCTACTGTGCTATATACGGCAGCAACTGAACAATAGATGTCAAGATGTCACTCATTATTTAGGCTAGATTGAAAAATAACCTTCTTTCCACGCCGAGTCGCTCCACTTACTTTTCCAATACGGTGCCTTGCCACCATCCTCTACATCGCAGACAGGTACTTTTATAAGCGGCTCAGTTTAGTCAGCGGGTATTGTTATGCATCCTAGCTGCCCTGGTACCACTTGTGGGGTGGTCCTATTTAGCCGGACACTTCACTTTTGAGAGTTTGATAAAACAGTTTGGTA